>JAYOLY010000006.1:7429-15246 GCA_038120575.1 Rickettsiales bacterium | reverse complement strand
CCTGAGGGAGTGGAAGAGGAAGTTTTTGGTCTTGAGGGAGGTGTAGAGAGAGATGTGGTTGTTGATCTTGAAGGAGGCGAGCTCTTTAGTGAATTAGAATTTCTATTATTTTCAAGGATCATAAGGAGATCTTCATAACTCATATTAGGATTCGCTTTTTCCAAAGCTTCCATAAATTGTTTATCCCTTTGTTTATACTCCTCACCCTCAAGAACTCGAAACGTAGGGGGCTCTTTGCCTGCACCTGCTTGTGTATTAGGTCCGACCATTTCTTCAACTTCTTTGGTCAATGGACCTAAAGTATTATCCTCATTTCCTCGAGCTCTTCGACTAGCATCTAATATTTCTTGAATGGTTCTACCTGAATATATAGATCTATCTGAACCCGAACCCGAAGGCGAAGGCGAAGTATCCGGTGTTCGTTCTCTACCTACCTTCACAGAAGGTGGTGAAGAAGATGCTGTAACGGAGCCTGGAATATTTGTAGATGGTGGGAAGGCCCATTTTTTTAATGTCGTTTCATTGTTATTGAAATCTTCCCCATCAAATCCAACACTTACAAATTCTAAAGCTTTCTCACCGACATGTACAATAGCCTTGACGCATCCGATTAGAGCTCTCGCCGCTTGCTTTACTCGAGAGCGAAGAGGAACCCTATTTTTGCTAGCTTCAGCTTTTTTGGCTTTTTCATTGCGTTGTTGTTCTCTCTGATCTTTCACTTTTAATTTTTTTTTCGGGTCACCAAGACCTAATATACCCATATATCTCCTCCAAATAAAAGTATTGTTCTATGTAAGATGTACCCATGTTGGTGTTGGCATAAACATTTTTTTTGTAAAAGAAAATAAAATTTATATATAATATTAAAAATTAAAATAAAAAAAATGGGTGAGTAGAGCTATGTTGTTTGTTGTATGTTGAAAATGCAGTGTGAATGGGATAGTTAGATTTGAATTCTTAATAAATAGAAAGAATCTAAATTTTTCAATATAAAAAAACTCTAGTTTAATTTTTTAATAAATAAACGATAATATAGTCTTTGAAACTAAGAAATAAAATTATTTTAAAAAAAGGAATTGGGTTATGCAAGGGGTATCTAAAAAACCACCGACACAAATTAAGTCATTAAATGCTTTAAAGGTATATGAAAAATTTGTCGTTAAAGAAAACACAGACCGTACGAGGTTTCTAAACGAATTAGGTGTCATGCAATACTATAGAGACAATGGAGGTCGTCCGGATATTCATACATGTTTATCATTTAATATAGATAAACAAATGATTAAGTCTTACCGTTTAGATCAATTAAAATTAAACTATCAAGAAAGAGAATTGTCAGTTTTTTTGAAAAATGGCAGGACGGTTTCCCCTACAGAGTGGCAACAATATCATATTTTTTCGCAACTATTGGGCGCTTTAACCCATTTAAATGAACGTGGAATGAAACATGGTGATGTTAAATTAGGAAATACTGTGATTGATTGGGGAGAGCGTACCTGCAGTGGATTACTTCAATTAATTGATTTTGAAACTACGACTCAACTAGGTAAGATGATAGGGCCTCCAACATTTTCTCCACCAAAGGATTCTACTATTAATCCAGATCTTTGGGCTTTTTTTCATGAAATGGCTGTGTGTTTTTTTCAAACCGACATGCAAAAACGAAATGAAAATAGTTTACAGAATACTTACTTACTTGATTTAAATAAAAAGTTAGAAGCTGTCACACCTGAAAAACTTGAAAAAAAAATCTTACTTAAGTTAATAAAAGATGCTCTTGTGATACAAAAGGTTCTAACATTCAATGATGTCAACGCATGTTTTGATCAAATTATGAAAACCATTAAGCAACCTCTTTTTGAAGGAAGACCGATTACAGGGCTTGAAGACATGTATAAAAGGAATATTAATAAATTGATTAAAAAGAAAAAAGATTTCAAAGACTGTAAAATTTCATTAGAGGTAATGTTTGAAAATGCAATTCAAGCAAAAACATATTTGATTCGCTATAAGAAACAATTGGAAGAGTATTCATTTATTCAAGAATTTAGTTCATTAAGCCAACTATGTATGACAGAAATTGATAATCAAATTAAGTGTCTTGATGATATTATAGCCTCTTGTAGGCGTGTCCATGAGAAGAAGACTGGAAAAGAGTGCTGTACAGCAAGTGTGGTCCATTTGGAAGATTTTTTTAAAGAGATTGAACCTGTTCTCAAGAACATTATACACATTCCATCAGAAGAAACATTGTTTGATGTGACTGAATTACACGAACCTGAACACCTTTTTTTTGAAAATTTAAATTCACAAAAAAAACAATTGAAGCTAAATATGTTTACTGACTTTTTTTCTCAGCTGGAAAAGAAAGATTTTGTAAAGGCTTGTGAAGCATTAAAACACATTGCAGGATTAGAAGAAAAGAAAGATTTGAAGTTAAAGTTATTATTAGGAATAATGAAGAAAAAACTTGAAAGTGTCAAAGATGAGTTAAGAAAAAATTCTCAAAATATTAGAAAACGAAAAAGATCTGATTTCAGTCAAAAAACCATGCAGACAAGAATGGATGTTCAAATTGAATGGATAAAAAAAGTAATTTTCAGTTTAGATACTCAATGTTGGTTAAAGTGTTTTAATGATAACACGTTAGCCGCATTAAATAAGGAGCTGAAAACAATCCAAGATTTAAATAGTGAAGAAATGTTGGTTATGTTTAAAGAGTTTGATACTCAGTTAGATGAAGAAAATTTTGTAAAGGCTTATGAAGCATTAAAACACATTGCAGGATTAGAAGAAAAGAAAGATTTGAGGCTAAAGTTATTAGGAATAATGAAGAAAAAACTTGAAAGTAATAAAGAAAAGTTAGCTGATTATTTATCAGAAACTAAAAGACAAAACATTTCTGATTTCAGTCAAAAAACTGTGCAATATATAACAGTAAGTTTAAAAGACATTCAAATTGAGTCGATTGGTCATGTAATTAGCTTAATAGATTCTGATGGAAAGCCGACAAATAATACTGATGGTAAAAAGCCTGAAACTTTAGAAGAGGCTCTGAAAAAGATGCAACTCGATGTTCCAGTTTTGAAAGATTTACCACCTCCACCAACATTTAGAAAGGGTCCTAATGAATAACAACTTCCATTTGATAGAAGTTTATTTCTTGAAATATGATTTTAGAAGCTAATTATAAAAATAAAACATAGGTTTTATCTCAAAAAAATTTAAGTTACTATAAAATGAGTAGAAAAAAGGAGAAATAAATGACTAAATATTGGCTGATGAAAACAGAACCAACAACATATTCTATTGACGATTTAGAAAAGCAAACCATAACTCCGTGGGAAGGTGTTAGAAATTATCAAGCTCGTAATTTTATGAGAGATCAGATGAAAATTGGAGACAAAATTCTTTTTTATCACTCAAATACAACACCGCCTGGAATCGTTGGGCTTGCAGAAGTCTGTAAAGAAGCCTATCCAGATTATTTTGCTTTGGATGCATCCTCAAAATATTTTGATCCCAAAGCAACAGAAGATAATCCCATTTGGATGATGGTAGATGTAAAATTTGTTAAAAAATTTAAAACTATTATGTCATTAGACGATATAAAAAATCGACCTGAACTATCAAATATGATGGTTATTAAAAAAGGAATGAGACTATCGATTCAACCAGTCACTAAAGAAGAGTACGATTATCTAGCACTATGATATTATTTAAGGTTATTAAGTTGATTGTAAAGTGATTGAATTAAGGGTAGTTGAAGTTGAGAGTCTTGTGCAACCATTAACGCATTTCCTAATATAGCCTCGGTTTCTAGTTTATAGCCTCTTTCACAATCAAGTAACATGCTTGTTTTGTAGGGTGCCATTTTTTTTGTGTTTTGAATCATTGAATCAATTATATCGTCATTTAAAACATGTCCTTGAGATTGAGCAAGAAGACAAACTTCTTTCATAATAGCTCGAATCTGTTGAAGGGTTTCAGATGAATCTAATAATTCAGACGTTGTTAGTCCCCCTTTAAGAACTGAAAGCGGATTAAATGATGCGTTCCATAATAATTTAATGTAACGTTCTTTAGAAATATTATGAGATAGTTGGCAATCTGCTCCACCAGCTGTAAATAAATCTATTAAATCTTGGCAGGCAATATTGCTGCCATGTGGATACAAACCTAAAGTCAATTTGCCATAATCATAATGATGAATATGACCAGGAGACAGTCTTGAGACACAAATAAATGCCAAGCCAGATATAAGTTGATGGTCTGAAAAATGGCGTTGGTAGATGTCTTCAATTTGAATGCCATTTTGAATTAAAACAATAGTTGTTCCAGATGATAGATATGGCGTGATTAGCGCTTTGAAATCAATTGAAGGAAGAACTTTTGTGCACATGATGACATAATCAAATGTTGAGTTTACTGGTTCTGACAATGATAGAGTTTGATCAGGAATATATTGTTTCGTTACGCCATCAGAGTATGTAATCTGAAACCCATTTTTTTTTATGACGTCATAATCTGATCGACATAATAAGCTTACTCTTGCAGCTGATTGAATAAGCTTTGCTGCATAATAAGAGCCAATAGCTCCGCTTCCTATAACTAAGCAGTGTTTAGACATTCTGAACCAGATCAACAACTAGTTGAACATGATCAAGTGGTGTTGTAGGTAAAATGCCATGACCTAGGTTAAAAATGAAAGCGGTGTCATCTTTCATCTGATTTAAAATGTCTTCTACAGCTTTTGTAATAGTTTCAGGATTGGTTAATAGCAATTCTGGATTTAGATTTCCTTGTAAGGCAACTTTAGATTGTACAATATCACGTGCTTTTTTAAGAGGTAGAAACGAGTCAACACCAATGACATGAATTGGAAGTTCCAGTTGTTTTTTGAGGTGAAGAGTTGTGTTTTTTCCAAATAAAATGATAGGAATATTAAATGGGGCTAATGCATCACAGATTTGTTTAATGTATTGAAAAGAAAACAAGTCATAATGATTGGAATCAAGCAATGACGCCCATGTATCAAACAATTGAATAGTATCAGCACCATTTTTTATTTGTTCAATTAAATACGAAATTGTTGCTGTTGTTAATGATTGAAGAATAACATGTAACGATTCAGGTTGATGTTGAATAAGCTGCTTGATGGTAGAAAATGTTTTTGAAGATCCTCCTTCAATTAAGTAACAGGCAACAGTAAATGGGGATCCTGCAAAACCAATTAAAGGTCTGTTGTAGGACAGTAATTCGTTTTTCAATTGTTTGACAGAGTCAAACACAAATTGGCAAGCTGATAAATCTGGGGAACTGGACAGTTGTTGAACAAGTTGACCTATGTCATTTTTTTGACGTAGCACAGGTCCTTTTTTTTCAACAAAATCAAAATGAAGACCAAATGCATTGGGAACAACTAAGATATCAGAATACAAAATGGCAGCATCAAAGCCAAAACGTTTAATAGGCTGAAGTGTAATCTCGGTAACGATATCAGGAGAACTGATCATCTCATTAAATGTATAGTTTTGTCTTACAGATCTATACTCAGGTAAGTATCGTCCTGCTTGTCTCATAAACCAAATAGGGGGGCTGGCTGTATTTGATCCATGAACTGCATTCAGGTACTTAGTTGATTTCATAACATAACTGTAGCAAAAATATAATAAAAAGTAGAGAATTATTTAATCTATTACAAAAATGTAACAATATTGCAGATTTTATTCATTTATGTTAAATTTTTGCCATGAATGCATTTGTTCAACATGTAAATAGTATTTCAAGCTCAAAAGAATTTACCTTACTTCATAAAGTGTCTAGCGTTTTAAGTTCTTCGTTGAATTTGCAAGATTCTGTGAGTCAAATTTTTGAATTACTTAACCAAGAATTTGGATTTGCAAAAGCTATTTTGACATTAACTAAACAATATGGCGATGAATTAAATATAAAAGTCGCTTATGGCATTTCTCCAAAAGAAATTGAATCCAAGTCGTTTCAAAAGTGGAAAGATATTACTAAAAAAGTATTAGATTCCAATGAACCAGTCATTATTCCACAGCTAGATAAAGATATGATGTTGTTTGGAGAACATAGAAATTCAACCATGACAGAAGAGTCATTTATTTGTTTTCCATTGGTATTAAGTAATGAAAAATTTGGAACAATCAGTATCGATTTTCCATTTTCATCTGAAGAAGATTTGTATAATACCGTCAAACTCGTTGGTGTTATCAGTTTAATGATTGCACAGGAACTGCGTCTAAAGCGGTTGTTAGACAATGAAAAAGAGTTGTTGCGTATAGAAAATATTCAATTAAAAGACGAGCTGAAAGAAAAATATCAAATTCATAACATGATAGGAAAAAGTGGTGCGATTATTGATGTTTATGAAAATATTCGTCAGGTAGCAAGCTCCAACGCAACAGTAATTATTCGAGGTGAAAGTGGAACAGGTAAAGAACTTGTGTCACATGCGATTCACTATTTAAGTGCAAGATCGAGCAAACCGTTTATAAAAGTTAATTGTGGGGCACTTCCTCCTTCTTTGATTGAATCAGAATTGTTTGGTTACGAAAAAGGCGCCTTTACAGATGCCATTGATACAAAAATTGGTCGATTTGAAGCTGCAAATGGCGGTACCATTTTTCTTGATGAAGTTGGAGAGCTTCCTCCAGAAATGCAAGTAAAACTATTAAGAGTATTACAAGAAAAAGAAATTATTAGGGTGGGTGGGGTACATCCAATTAAAGTTGATGTTCGAGTTGTTACAGCAACCAATAAAAACTTAGAAAAAGAACTTGAGTCTGGACATATAAGAGAAGATTTTTATTACAGATTAAATGTGTTTCCAATATTTTTACCATCACTTAAAGAACGGAAATCTGATATTTTGTTGCTAGCTGAACATTTTTTGGATAAATTCTCTCGTGAAAATAATAAAAAAATTAGTCGTTTAACATCCTCTGCAATTGATTTATTACATTCTTATAATTGGCCAGGAAATGTTAGAGAACTTGAAAATTGTATCGAAAGAGCGGTTATATTGTGTAATTCTGATACCATTCAACCGTCTCATCTACCGGCTACATTGCAACGAGCTGATATAGATATTATTACAAATGAAACACATAAGTCGTTTAAAGATATGGTAGAAAGTTTTGAGAAGAAAATCATTACAGACACCTTAAACAATGTTAAAGGAAACGTATCAAAAGCATCAGACAAACTTCAAACAACACCAAGAATTTTAGGATACAAAATCAATCAATACGATATTAAAATCAAAGACATTAAAACTAAGTTTAAAAGTTTGTAATCATGTTTATGAGTACAGAAGTAGCTAAAGCGAGATAATCCAATTTTTTAATTCATCTTGAGCTTTTATTATAGATTCTTTAGGTAATTTTTTTTCAAATTCAGCCAAGAATTTTGGGGAATTTAAAGATTTAAATTTATCATTTATTTGATTAGATGTAGTGAGAAGGTACTTGAGTTTTAGATAATGTAAATATGATTTATAGTAGTTTCTTATCGTTCCATGACCTTCATAATACATAGATACCAAAATAATATGAACATCAAGTTTTGTTTTATCTTGCTTAGAAACTAATTCAAACAATTTAAAAGCTTCCTTATGATTTTGAGGAACATCTTCTCCTAAATAGTACATTCTGGCTAACAAAAATTGAGCATTGCTGTGTCCATTTTTAGCAGCTAAGGTAAACCATTTAAAAGCTTCTTGAACATTTTTGTTAATTCTTTTCCCTGAATAATACATTTCGGCTAACAAATTTTGAGCGTCAGAGTACCCA
>JAYOLY010000006.1:0-7419 GCA_038120575.1 Rickettsiales bacterium | reverse complement strand
TTCTCATCATCTTGTGGTTTTATAGTGCCCTCTTGATATATTGTACCTAAAATAAATTGAGACGCTGCAATGCCTTCATCTGCATTTAATTTAAATAATCTAAAACCTTCTTCATAGTTTTTAGACGTACCTAATCCCTCCAGATACATGGTTCCTAATAGTGTTCGTGCATTGGAATCATTTTGATCTGCAGCTAATTTAACCCACTTAAAAGCTTTTTCATAGTTTTTTTCGATTCCAAGTCCCCTAAAATAAATGTTCGCTAAATTATATTGTGCATTTCTATTTCCTTGTTGTGCAGATAATGTATACCATTTAATTGCTTCTTTGATATTTTTTTTCGTTCCATTGCCAGCAAAAAACAATGCACCTAAAACCATTTGCGCATCTGCATTTCCTTGATTAGCAGATAATCTAAGCCACTTAATAGCTTCAGTATAGTTTATTCCTATACCAATACCATTTGTATACATAAAACCTAGCTTAAGTTGAGCCTGCGGATTTCCTTTGGAGGCCTCATTGAAGGTTGTTTCTAAATCAAATGGTTCAGCTCCAAAACTTGGAATGGAAAATGACGTTAAAAAAATTAGAACAAAAATGAAAATGGACTTTAATTTAAATAGCATATCTTTGATAGAATATATTAGATAGTCGTTTTCTTCTACTTATTTAAATATGATTATGTAACTTTTAAAGATTTAAATTTATTTAATTAGATGTGACAGAAGACGTTTTAAGAGCATGTTTGATAAATTGGTTAAACAGCGGATGTGGGCGATACGGCCTTGATATAAATTCTGGGTGAAATTGACATGCTACATACCAAATATGGTGTTTGTGTTCAACCACTTCAACAAGATTTCCATCTGGAGACAAGCCTGAAAAAATAAAGTCTTGTTCAAGTTTTGAACGAAAATCGTTATTAAATTCATAGCGATGTCTATGTCGTTCTTCAACAAGAGCTGTTTGATAGGCATCATAAAGTTTTGTATTTTCTTGAACTGTACATGGGTAAGCCCCAAGTCTCATTGTTCCGCCTTTGTTTGTTACATCAGCCTGACTATCTAGTAAATGAATGATGGGGTTTTCTGTATTTAAATCAAATTCTGTACTATTGGCATCAGATAAATTCAATTCATATCTAGCATATTCAATCACAGCAATATGCATACCTAAACATAAACCAAGGTATGGGACATTGTTCGTTCGTGCATAGTGTGCAGCTAAAACTTTTCCTTCAATTCCTCTATCTCCAAATCCTCCTGGAATTAAAATACCTTGAAAAGACTGAAGCATTGCAGTGCAATTTTCTGTTGTAATTTGCTCACTATTAATTAAAGTTATATTTATTTTACAATGATTAAATGCCGCAGAATGTTTTAATGATTCAACTACACTTAAATAAGAATCTGAAAGACTGGTATACTTTCCAACAAGTGCAATATTGCAAGTAGGTATATCTTTTTTATGGATGATATCAATATACTGTTTCCATTTAGTAAGATTCGTTTCCTTTTTTTCTAAATCAAATTGTTCTAAGACAACTTTGTCAATTTTTTCGCTTTCTAATAACAAAGGAACATCATAAATGCTTGATTCATCTGGACACATAATCACAGCATCTCGGTCTACATCGCAAAACAAGGCAATTTTGTCTTTGATTTCTTTTGAAAAAGGCATGTTGCTTCGACAAACAATAATATTAGGAGCAATACCAAGACTACGAAGCTCTTTGACACTATGCTGGGTAGGTTTAGTTTTAAATTCTCCTGATGAATCAAGGTAAGGGACCAAGGTTAAATGAAGATGAATACATTCTTTTTTATGTTCAAACTGAAACTGTCTAATGGCTTCTAAAAAAGGTAGCGATTCAATGTCTCCAACAGTTCCACCAATTTCTGTAATAACAAAGTCAAAATGTTCTTTTTCTAAAAGCTTTGTAATTCTTGCTTTAATTTCATTAGTCACATGAGGAATAATTTGAACAGTATTGCCAAGATAATCTCCGCGACGTTCTTTGGCCAGAACCTCAGAAAATATCATGCCTGATGTGACGTTGTTTAGTCGATTTAAGTTTGTATCTACAAATCGCTCATAATGACCTAAATCTAAATCTGTCTCACAACCATCTTCAGTAACAAATACTTCTCCATGTTGATATGGACTCATTGTTCCAGGGTCAAGGTTTAAATAAGGGTCAAACTTTTGTAAGGTAACCTTATAGCCTTGGTCTTTTAACAAAACACCTAATGACGAACCAACGATACCTTTTCCTAGGGAAGATGTGACACCGCCAGTAACAAAAATAAACTTCGTTTTTTTATCACTCACGGATGAAAAAATTACCATAAATGGGATAAATTTACTAGTATAATTAACCGGATAATTATTTTAATGAAATAAAAATGTAATTTCTTTTTTTTGTAAAATCATCTCCTCTGTAAGAATAGAAATAATGATTAGAGTTACATACTGTACACATGTTTTCAATTGATAAACGATTTTGTTGGTTTGATAAAACAGAGTCTAGCTGACGTTTATTTTCTTCAATGAGGTCAAAGTGAATATGATGAGTAGCGTCAATTTCATGGCATTGTTTGCATAGACAAGGTCCAAACCAAACAGAAAACCCACTATTGTCTTGCACAAGTTGGCATAAAGTATTCAGTGTTTTTTCTAAAATTTTCTTTTTTGTACCACATCTTCCAGCATGAATAGCTGCAATCCAACCACGTTCATGATGAACAAGAATGGGCATACAGTCTGCAGCTTTAATAGATAAAAACGTGTTTCTTTGGTTGGTAATTAAGGCATCTGTATCGGGAATTACTACTGTTTTTTTTTGAGAGATATGATCGATCACAGCCACATGGTTGGAATGAGTTTGCTTGCATCGAACAAGAAAATGAGTCTTAGAGATGGATGAGATCAATGATTTGAAAGCTGTTTGTTTGGTTGTCATAAATGAGTTTACATGTTGCTCTGAAAAGAGATTTTTAAATAAATAATTATGAAAGTTCATAGCAAGCTAAATTGTTTTCCAGGCGATTGTTTTATGAATCCTTTAATTTCTAATCCAGTTAATATGGGTAGTATATGATGAATTGAAAAAGAGGACGTTGACATAAGTGCATCAATGCTTGTGGGTTGTCTTGATAGCATATTAACAATAGTTGTTTCATCTGAATTTAAAGTTGAATAGTATTTTGATTCTTTTTCTTTAGTAGGTTGAAATAGAGAAGGCTGATCAATGACTTGCTTTAAGTTAAAGTCTTCTAATATATCGTTTGGATGATGAACACACTTTGCTCCATCTTGAATGAGTTGGTGCACACCTTCAGAATGAGGACTAAATATAGAACCTGGGACAGCATAAACGTCTTTATTTTGTTCAAGCGCGAAATTAGCCGTAATCAACGATCCACTTTTTAGTGACGCTTCACACAGCAAAACACCTTGCGATAGTCCACTGATTAATCGATTACGTTGCGGAAAATGATATTTTTGAGGTGGCGTATTGAATGGGAATTCGGAAATAACTAATCCATCTTTGAATAGTTGATTCTGAAGATCATAATGCTTGTTAGGATAGGCAATATTTAACCCTGTACCAATCACAGCAATTGTTTTTGCGTTATGTTTTAGACACTCTCTATGTGCAATTGCATCAATTCCAGCTGCAAGACCAGAGGTTATAACAAAGTGCTTAGACAGTTCATGTGTAAAATAACGGGCAACATCTTCTCCGTAAGATGAGGGGTGTCGAGGGCCTACAATGGCAAGTTGTTGTTGGTTTAGAAGAGAGGTATCTCCCTTGCAATATAATAAAAGGGGAGGATCGGCATATTCTTTAAAAATGGCTGGGTATAGCTCATCATCATAAAACACAATCTCAATGCCATGTTTTTTTAAATGGTGTTGTTCTTCATCATAAGAAAAAGATTTTAATTTGGTCATTAAGTCTTGAACATTAAGATTAAATTGAGAGTTTAAGCGAGGGAGTTGATCGATAAACTCTTCAATTGAGTTGAGACAGTTAAATAAATTAAACATAAGTTTAGGAGAATGATAAAAATATCGATTAATAAATAATGATAATATTTTAGTGTGAATAGTCATGAATGATTTGGTCTTTTATAGCTTGGTCAATTTGAATGATTGATTCAATTGAAAGATGTGTTGTATGGTTAAATGTTTCGAGGGCATGAACAATAAATTTATGAATATCTAAATAGTTGATTTTTTCAGCAAGGAATAAATGAACAGCAGCCTCATTTGCTGCATTGAAAACAACAGGGTAGGAGCCCCCACTTTTACCAACATCATACGCAAGATTTAATAAAGGAAAGCGACGATGATCGGGTTCGAAGAAATCGAGTTGTTTAAGCTTTTTTAACGATAAAGAGGACTCGTTAAAGGGCTTTTTTTCTGGATAAAACAAACAATATTGAATCGGAACACGCATATCAACTGAACTTAAATGGGCAAGGGTATTGCCATCAATAAACTCGACCATGCCATGAACAACACTTTGACGATGTACAACAACATCAATGTTGTTAAAAGGAATATCAAATAGGTGATGAGCCTCAATAACTTCAAGCCCTTTATTAACAAATGTTGAGGAATCAATAGAAATTTTTTTGCCCATCGACCAGTTTGGATGGTTAAGGGCTCTTTGTAATGTAATAGAAGAAAATTCAGCTAGAGGAAGATCCCAAAATGGCCCACCAGATGCCGTGATTGTCATTTTTTTTATATCTTGAAACGAATGAGGATGATCTAAACATTGTTTTAGTGCGGCATGTTCTGAATCAATAGGAAGCATATTAACCTTATGTTTTTTTAATGTTTCCATAACAAGTTTTCCAGCAGAAACAAGAACTTCTTTGCATGCAAGTCCAATATGATTGCCGGCTTGAATTGCATCAAATGTAGGTTTAATCCCAATGGTTCCTGCTAAAGAAATAATGACAAGATCTTGTTTGACAGTGGCTATAGCTGAGAGTCCTTCATGTCCGTAAAACAGTTGCGTACTGAGATGATTGTCTGAAATAAATGTTTTTAAATCGTTATAGTGAGTTTCAGATTGAATCGATGCATATTGTGGAGTGAATTCCAGTAATTGCGTTTTGAATAGATCTATATTATTGCCTGCGCATAGTCCCACAACATTAAATTGGTCAGGAAATAACCTAACAATATCCAGAGTTTGAGTGCCAATTGACCCTGTAGATCCTAGAATTGAAATAGATTTCATAAAAAATACCCATGAAAATAAAAAATAAATATGGATGCAAACAGATAGCTATCACATCGATCAAGAAAACCACCGTGACCAGGTAGTAATGAAGATGAATCCTTAACTGAAAAAGTTCTCTTGATGCGTGATGCATAAAAATCGCCAAATTGTCCAATAATTGAAATGATAATTCCAAAAAGGATTAACGCAGCAAGATGATATTGATCGTTAAAGCTAGCAAACGCATAAGAAATTAAAATTGTAGATCCTGTTCCAAAAATAGATCCTTCCCATGTCTTTTTTGGACTTATAGCTGAAATACTGTGTTTTCCAAATCGTTTTCCTGCAAAAAGAGCAACAGAATCGGTAGATGAAATGATGATAAGCGAATACAAGCATAAAACAAGACCATAGGGTTCAAATCGTAATAAAGCAATAAAGGGAAGTGACAAAAAAATAAGTAAAAAAGAGTGAATGTGAGATAAAAATTTATAGGTTTTAAATACAGATTCTTTTAAAAAGAATTCCAAAAAAGACAGCAAATAAAACAAACTAACTGGAATAATAAAATAAGCAGAATAAACAATGGAATGTATATCCATTGATTGCTTAAAAAAATATAAAGTCCAAAACAAGCCAGTAAATAAACTTAAAGAAATGCTATTAATGATAAACGAACGACTGTCCGATTGTATTGAATTTATTTCAAATAAAATAAAGGCGGATACCAAAAACATGACAATACTAAATAATAGGGTGCTTTTTACAATAGAAAAAACGAGAATAGAAAATAGCGTTAAACCTGTAATCAGTCTTGTAACTATGTTCATAAGCCACCAAATCTTCGATGTCTTTTTTGATAGTTTAATAAAACATCAATTAAATGTTGTTGCGTAAAGTCTGGCCACAGTACATCAAGAAAAAATAACTCTGTATAAGATAGTTGCCAAAGCATGAAATTGCTTAGACGATGTTCTCCGCCAGGCCGAATTAAGATGTCTGGATCAGGAGAGTCATACGTTAAAAGATGTTGTGATAGTGTTTCTTCATTCATTGATTCAAGCGTGCCTGAAGTAGTTTGCTCTATAATTGTGGAACAGGCACGAATAATTTCAGATCGAGAACCATAATTGATCATTAAATTTAGCTGTAATGCAGAATTTTCATGTGTTTTTGATTCAATATTTTTAATGGTTTTGATAATATCTTTAGGTAATGATTCAATATTTCCAATAATTCTAACTCTAACATTATTTTTATGTAAATTTGCAACTTCTTTTACAAGCATTAATTTTAAGAGATTCATCAAAAAGGCTACTTCTTTTTGAGGGCGAGACCAATTTTCACTTGAAAATGTATAGGCAGATAAATAACGAACTCCTAAGTCTTTACATTGTTTAATAACTGATCGTAATGCTTTTACACCAGCTTCATGTCCTTTGTTTCTATTTAATTGTTTTGATTCTGCCCAGCGACCATTGCCATCCATAATAATGGCAATATGTTTAGGCATAATGTTAGAGTCTAAACCAAGTTTTTCTAAATGTTGAATTGTATCAACACAAAGGCTGTCAGTTTGTATGTTGTGTGACATTTATATTGTTAAAATTTCTGTTTCTTTTGTTTTGATTAGCGAATCAATTCGGCTATTATATTTATCCGTAATATCTTGAACGACAGTTTGATTTTTTTTCAGATCATCTTCTGTTATTTCATTGTTTTTTTCTTGTTGTTTGGCTTCTTCTAAGGCATCTCGTCGAATGTTTCTAATTGATACTTTAGCATCTTCGGAATATTGCTTAATGACTTTGACTAAGTCTTTACGTCTTTCCTCGGTAAGCTCTGGAAGATTGATTCTGATAACTGTTCCATCAATAATTGGATTTAAATCAAGAGCAGAACTCATTAATGCTTTTTCAATATTTTTGGTTGAATTAGAGTCGAATACATTCAAAATAAACTGGGTTCCTTCATTTACTGAAATAGATGCAAGTTGTTTGATGGGGACAATACTTCCATAATATTCAACTTGTACAGTATCCAACATATCGGGGTTAGCACGTCCAGTTTTAAGGGTGCTAAATTTTTTCTCTAAATCTGAAATTGTTTTTTGCATGCGTTGTTCAAGATTTTCCATAACTAACCTCCTATAATTGTGCCAACAGACTGACCTGTTA
>JAYOLY010000005.1:31808-49091 GCA_038120575.1 Rickettsiales bacterium | reverse complement strand
GTAATCGTCATTTTTCCTGATGCAAACATTGCAGCAACACATAAACTTGGTATTACATCAATGAGGTATGGAATGTCATGTTTTGATATTGTTATGTTTTTGAGCTTAGAGGATGTTACAACAATGTCTCCATAGGGCTCGATACTATCGTATTGAGTTATCTCAATATTACCACCCATTTCTTGTAAAATATTAAGTAGTCTACAGCGCGTTGGATTTAGGCCTATATTGGTGAGTTTAATAGTTGAATGTTGATGAATTAGCCCAAGAACAATAAAAAATGCTGCAGATGAAAAATCTGATGGAATGGGGATAGATTCGTTAAATGGGTTGGTTAATGGGTTGTCGCTATTGCAATAAATGTGATTTTCTTTGGTCGTTATATTCGCTCCAAATGTCTTTAACATGACTTCTGTATGGTCTCTCGATGGTGTGGGTTCTTTAATTATTGTTGTTCCTTTTGCAAATAATGAAGCAAATAAAATTGCAGATTTAACTTGTGCACTTGCTATAGGAAGTGTGTACTGAATTGCTTTCAATGAACGACCTAAAATTGATAGAGGAGGGGATATATCGTCTTTGTTGTCACCTTTTTTACCATTTATTTGGCTTCCCATTAAAGAAAGCGGTATCATGATTCGTTTCATAGGACGTTTTTGAATGGAGTGATCTCCTGTTATGCTACAATTAAAGTGCTGTCCAGCTAAAACTCCAGTAATAAGGCGAATTCCTGTTCCAGAGTTGCCAACATCTAGTATTTTTTGAGGTTTTTTTAATCCCTTAAGTCCAACGCCTTGAATAGTGACACATTTTTTTTCTAAGTCAGTTGTAATATTAACCCCAAGATCTTGAAAAATTTTTATTGTATTTAAACAGTCTTCAGCAAATAAAAAATTGTGAAATGAGCTAGTGTTTTCAGCAAGTGATCCTAATATGATGGCTCTGTGAGATATTGATTTATCTCCTGGAATGGTGTTGATTGTAGTATTTTTTTTTAATTTTTTTGGATCAAATGATAGTGTCATGTGACAATTTTAACATGCTGCATTATTTCAAGACTAGATACTTGACTTGAAATGTGACTTTGATAGTTCTTTTGACACAATCTCAATAGCCTTATAAAATAGAGTTATCATTTCGATTGGGAGATATCTATGGACTTTAAAGAAATTAAAAAATTGGTTGAGCTTGTTGAAGATGCTCAAATTTCTCACTTAGGCTTAGAAGAAGACGGCGTAAAAATAGAAATAAAAAAAGAATATAATTCTGCAGCAGCTCAAACTAACATGATAATTCCTGCGGCAAATCCTGGTGTTCAGCCTTTTGCGTTTCCAGCAGTTCCCCCAGTAGCTCCAAATTCTCAAGGTTCAGCTCCTGTCGACAATTTAGCTGCTGATGATCAGTCGTCTGATTTGATTGAAGTTAAAGCTCAGATGGTTGGAACATTTTACGATGCTCCTAATCCAGAGTCTGGTCCGTTTGTTAAGGAAGGTGATTCGATTAAAACTGGGCAAGTATTATGTATTATCGAAGCTATGAAACTTTTTAATGAGATTGAATCTGAAGTAAATGGTGTCGTAGAAAAAGTATGTGTAAAAGTTGGTAGCTCAGTCGAGTTTGGACAGGTATTATTTTTAGTTAAGCCTGCATGACGCGTTTAAAACGCTGGCGTATTCATCCTGAAAATCAAGATTTAGCCTCACAACTAGCCAACAAAATTGAGCAGTCTTCAATTGTTTCTCAATTGCTCCTCAATCGTGGGGTATCCTCTTTAAATCAAGCTTTTGAGATGATTGGAAAATCTGACAAACAATCTCAATTTTGTACAGATAGATTAGGTCTCGTGTTGAATTTAATTTTGAAAGCAATTTCAAATAAAAAACCTATTTTATTATATGGAGATTATGATGTAGATGGGATGACATCAACGACTATAATGACTAGAGCTATAACATTGATCGGTGGTGTTGTTAGATATAAAATTCCACATCGTTTTGATCAAGGTTATGGTTTGAATATGGACATTATTGATCTTGTTAAGCAAGAAGGTATTGGTCTTTTAATTACTTTAGACTGTGGTGTTACAAACGTCTTAGAAATTAACGCTTTAAAAGATCAAGTTGATGTGGATGTTATTGTTATTGATCATCATCAATTACCAGATGAACTACCTAGGTTTGATGCAATGCTGAATCCAAAAGAACTTGATTCTGAAGATCCATTATTTCATTTGTGTACGGCTGGAATTGTATATAAATTTGTCGAATTTCTAAGTAAAACATATGACAAAGTTGATTGTTCAGAATTTATTGATTTGGCAGCTATTGGAACTATTGCCGATATTGCTACGTTACAGGGTGAAAATAGACGTATTGTTAATTTGGGTTTAAAGCAGTTGTCGCATACAACAAACAAGGGATTGCAGTCGTTATTGCAGCGAGCTGGGTTTGAGAACCCTTTTGTAACGGTGAGAGATATTGGTTTTGTTATTGCTCCTCGTTTAAATGCTGCCGGACGCCTATCGACTGCTCAGTATGGTGTTGAATTGTTACTAAGTGCAGATTCAGAACATGCTTTTCAACTATCATCCAAATTAGAATTAATGAATAATGATAGACGGTCACTTGATAAACAAATGGTGGATGAATGCATTGATATGATTGAGTCGGACCCATCTTTTTATGATCATGATGTGTTGGTTTTGGGTAAAGCAGGATGGCATGCAGGAGTAATTGGTATTACTGCGTCTAAATTAGTAGATCGATATGCAAAGCCAGTCGTTATTGTGGCTATTGATGATGATATTGCTCGTGGATCTGCTCGTAGTTTTGGTGATGTGAGTATCTATCATTTATTAAAAAAATGTAGTCAGTTTTTTACTAAATTTGGAGGCCATAAGCAAGCTGCTGGATTTAGTTTAGAGCCCAAAAATTTTGAGGGGTTTCAATCTTATTTGTTTGAGTTATCTCATTCAGAAATTAAGACAGAGCAATTATATGATTTTTTATCAGTGGATATGTCCTTAGATGCTGATGCTGTTTCTCTAGATCTAGCAGAGGAATTATTGTTGTTAGAACCGTTTGGAATGGGTAACGAAGAACCTTTGTTTTATTCAGATGGATTTAGGGTAGTTGACTTTAGAGCTGTTGGAGATGGATCACATTTAAAGGCAACTTTTGTATCTAAAAAAACATCAAAAATTGTTGACGCAATTGGGTTTGGTTTAGCTGATAAAATACCATTGCTATATAAGGATGATATTCATCTTGTTTTTTCAGTAGATATTAATCGCTGGAAAGATAAAAAAACAGTTCAACTTAAATTAAGAGATATTAAATGACAGTTGAGAGACAGTTTAAAAAAGTATTAAATAAAGCAGCAACATATTTAAAAGAATCAGAGATAAAAAAACTGAAAAAAGTTTATGATTTTGCTGTTGATGCTCATAAAGGTCAACGTAGAAAGTCTGCTGATGACTATATTACACATCCTATTGAAGTGACTCTTATATTGGCTGAACTTGAACAGTCTATTGATACATTAATTGCTGGTTTACTTCATGATGTTGTCGAGGATACGTCTATTTCTGAATATGATATTCAAAAAAAATTCGGAGATAAAGTGATGCTATTAGTTAGTGGTGTGACAAAATTAACACAACTGAATTTTTTATCTAAAGAAGAAGAACAAGCAGAAAACTATAGACGAATGTTTTTAGCAATGGCAGAAGACTATCGTGTTGTCATTATAAAGCTTGCAGATAGACTTCATAATATGAGAACGTTGAATTTTTTAAGTACTAAAAAACAGCAGGAAATTGCACAAGAAACAATCGATATTTATGCTCCTTTAGCGCATCGATTAGGAATTTATTCCTTAAAATGGGAGCTAGAAGATTTGGCTTTTTACTATTTATTTTCAGAGCAATATCATGAAATCAAAGAATTAGTTGAATTAAATCGTAAAGATCGAGAAGCTTATGTCAATCGATGCATCAAAGAAATTCGGCATATTATGACTCGAAATGATTTAGCAGTAGATGTCTCTGGGCGACCTAAGAGTCTTTATAGTATTTATCGTAAAATGACAAATAAAAATATTTCTTTTCATGAATTATATGATTTGTTGGGGATTCGTATTATTGTTGACGATTTAAAAGAATGTTACACCATATTGGGTTTGGTTCATTCAAAATATAAACCTGTTTCTGAGCGATTTAAGGATTATATTGCACTGCCTAAACAAAATGGATATCAATCGTTACATACTACTGTTTTAGGACCTAATGGTCGTCCAATTGAAATTCAAATTCGCACCGCTGAAATGAATCATATTGCAGAGTATGGATTTGCATCACATTGGCAGTATCAATCTAAAAAGGCTGTGGTTCAATTCGAAGGTCATTTGCAATGGTTGAATAAAATGGTAGAGGATCAAAAAGAAAAACTAACACCTAAAGACTATTTGGATACATTAAAAGTAGATTTAGATATGGATGAGGTATTTGTATTTACCCCTAAGGGAGATTTGAAATTACTTCCAATGGGGTCTACGGCATTGGATTTTGCTTATTTTATTCACACAGATATTGGTCATCAATGTAAATATATTCTTGTAAATGGAGAAATTGTAAATTTAACTTATCGATTACAAAATGGAGATAGGGTTGAAGTTCAAACAGATAAACACATGACTCCAAGTTTAGAACGATTAAATTATGTTACATCTCGTCATTCTCGCTATGCTATTAAACAATGGTTATATAAAGAACATAAAAAAAATCTTATTCAACGTGGTCGAGATCGAGTTGTTAAATATTTTTTCTCAGTAGGAATGATTTATGATGATTGTTTAGATAAACTTGGTGAAGATGCTGTTAAGCAACGCTTTTTAATTACTAATATTGATCATTTGTATATTAATATTGAGCAAGGGGATTTAAATGTTCATGAGGTAGCGCGTTTTTTTATTGATGAATTGATGACAAAGCCAACTAAAGAGTTTGCTAAAGATGAGCCTAAACCTTTTAAAGAGATTTCAAAGGTTTCATCAACCAAGAAAATTAAATATTCTATTGCTAGATGTTGTTTGCCAATTCCTGGAGATGATATAGCAGGTGTTTTTGTCATTAGAGAAGGGATTACAATACATCGGATGGAATGTTCAAACTTGAAAGAAATGAAAAAAAATCATTCTGATCGAATTATTTTAATTCCATGGTCTGAACTTTTGCAATCTCAGTCGCAATTTACAGCTAATCTAAATATTGAAGGTTATGACAGGGAAGGGGTTTTGCATGATATACTGCAGGTATTTTATCAAAAACGATTTAATTTAAAAGCAGTGTCGACGAAAGTATCTGATGATGGTGTTCATATGACAGCAAATATAATGGTAACGTTTAAATCTAACAAAGATTTTTTTCAAATTAAGAAGGATTTGTTAAAAACGTCCGATGTTATTTCTGTTTTTCGAGTTTTACCGGGGACACATTCATGAGATGTGTTGTTTTTTCCAATAATAAAAAAAAATTAGCTGAACTTGAGGATTTATTATCAGACTTAGATCTTGATGTAGTATCTTATCGTGACATTGTAGATCATGCTATTCATGTTGTTGAAGATGGGTTGACTTTTGAAGCGAATGCAATAAAAAAAGTTAGGGCAATTTCTTTTTTAAAAGATGATATTTTACTTGCTGATGACTCAGGTCTAGAGGTGTCCATTTTAAATGGAAAGCCTGGTGTGTTTTCTGGTCGTTATGGAGGAGAATCGTTAACAGATAATCAACGATGTTTGCATTTATTGAAACAAATTGAACAAGAAACCAATAGAGATGCTCGTTTTGTCTGTTGTATTGCATTATCTTGTCCTAAGCAGTCTATGCAAACCATGACAGGCGTTGTTGATGGGCAACTCTCTTTTGATATTTCAGGATATAGTGGGTTTGGATATGATCCTATTTTTATTCCAAATGGACATAATCAAACATTTTCAGAGCTTGGTTATGAGATTAAACGTGGTTTAAGCCATCGTTTTAAAGCGTTGACTCAGGCAAAAGAATATATAAAGGATTTTCTTGCTAAAAAATAGGATTCAGGCTAAAATTCTTAGCTCGTCGGGGTGTAGCGCAGCCTGGTTAGCGCACCTGTTTTGGGAACAGGGGGTCGGAAGTTCAAATCTTCTCACCCCGACCATTTTGGTTTATTTCATAATTTAATTTTGTTTACTTTTTTGACTGTTATCTTTTCGTCTTCCATGGTTGAGTACAATTTTGCTATCTTCAGTTTTAAATGCTGTGCTTTTTCTTAGCTGATAGAGGTGTTTTGCAGCTTGTTGTCGTTGAATTTTTTCGTCAATAATGGGTGGAATATATTGATTGGAAAACAGCGTATTTTCATGAATACTGTGAATCAGCGCTGGGTCTATGTCTTGTAATTGAGGAATCCATTTTTTGATAAAAATGCACTGTGGGTCGTGATCTAGACCTTGTTTAATTGGATTATAAATTCGTATAGCGTTTATGCCTGTGCTACCTGCTTGCATTTGAATTTGACTGTAATGAATGCCAGGTTCGTAATCTGTGAAGCATGAAGCAAGATAGTGTGCCACAGGTTTCCATGGTAGCCAAAGATGATGACAAGCAAAGCTGACTACCATGGCTCTCATTCTAAAATTTAACCAGCCTGTTTGTTTTAAAGATTTCATACAGGCATCTATCATTGGAAATCCAGTGGATCCATCTTTCCATGCTTCAAATAGGGTTGAGTTTAGTTTTTTGTCTAAGCTATCGTAGGCAGAGTGGAGACTTTTAAGTTCAATATCAGGTTGATCTTCTAGTTTTTGAATAAAATGACAATGCCATCTTAATCGAGATAAAATTGAAGATAGTGCGCTTTTCCAGGTACGTTGTTCTGCTCTAGCTAATTGGCTGATGTAGATTTTTTTTTCCATAATGCTGTGGTAGAGAAATCTGAAATCTATGGTTCCAAATGCAATATGAGGAGATAATCTTGAGCATCCTTCTCGAGCAGTTACAGGAGATGACATATGTTTGTGATAGCGTTCTCCTCGATGATTTAAAAATGTTTTTAAGAGTATTTTAGCCTCATTTTGACCTCCTTTTTGAGTTGAAAGCCCTTTTATTGTTGGTACAAACTGATCCAGTTCGTTGATGTGATGACCAGAGATCAGTGTTTGTTTATTTTGGTTATGCTTTAACTGTAAATCATTGTTCATATGAACAAAGTCATGCCATTTTTTCGACCAACCATCACGACTTTTGAGTCGTCTAAAGACTCCAAATTGTTGATACTCTTGCCAATTTACATGGTTGTACTTACACCATTTTTGTACAGTTAAATCTCGTTGATAGGTCCAATTATTTCCTGTTTCTTCATGTGAATAGATGTTTTGAATAGGCGATAGGGTGTTGATTTCTTGCAATATATCAACGGCATTGCCTATTTTAATGATTAAGTGATTGCCAAATGAGCTTAAACTATTATTTAAATCGATTAATGAGTCTTTTAAAAATGTAAATTGCCTATATGTATAGCCTGGTTGTGTCCAAAGTTCGGGTTCAAAGATATATAAGGGTATAAATTGCTCTGTTTGAGATGCCATATGAAGTGGTGTGTGTTGTGTAATTCTTAAATCTCGTTTAAACCATACGATGTTCATGATATTAAATTATAAAAGTAAGCTTATTTATTGTGAATAAATGTTTTGATATATAAAATTCTTTATATTTTTGATACTCTTAAGGGTATGGGGTTTTTAAAAGATGGTCAGTGGATTTCAGAAGGATATTTTAATATTGATCAGTCTGGCTCATTTGATCGACCTGTATCTGTATTTAGAGAGATAATTTCACATAAGCATCCAACATTTAAGCCTGAGGCTAATCGCTATCATTTATATGTCAGTTACGCTTGTCCATGGGCACATCGTACATTGATTATGAGGCAATTAAAGCAATTAGAGTCTTTTATTTCAGTTAGTGTTGTGTTGCCTGATATGCTTGAAAATGGGTGGGAATTTGGAACGTCTTTTCCTCATGCTACAGAAGATCATAATTATCATGTGTCATATTTACATCAACTTTATACTCAGTCAAACGCATCGTGTACATCTCGAGTTACCGTTCCTGTATTGTATGATACTCAACAAGATTGCATTGTAAATAATGAATCAAGTGAGATTATTCGACTATTTAACTCAGAATTTAACGAGTTATCAGGAAATAGTGCAGATTTTTATCCAGAACAGCTTCAAGATGATATTAATGAAATGAATGAAACTATTTATCATCGAATCAATAATGGTGTTTATATGGCTGGATTTGCTCAAACTCAAGAGGCTTATGATCAAGCTGTAAACGAGTTGTTTGATGCATTGGATAACTTAGATCGTCATTTAAAAACACAGCAATTTTTAGTTCACAATCAATTGACAGAAGCTGATATTCGCTTGATTCCAACATTGTTACGATTTGATTGTGTCTATCATACTCATTTTAAGTGTAATAAAAAACAAATTAGGCAATATTCACATTTATATGACTATGTATTAAGACTTTATGACTTACCTGCAGTGAAAGATACAACTTTTTTTGATCATATCATTAGACATTATTACTACAGTCATAAAAAAATAAATACGTTTCAGATTGTTCCTGTTTGTCCAGATCCTATCTTGTAACTAATAGCTCCAATCAAATTGAGAAAAGTCTGGTTTTCGTTTTTGATTGAAGGCATTTCTCCCTTCTTCAGCTTCTTCAGTTCCATAGGCTAGTCTAGTTGCCTCTCCTGCAAATAGTTGTTGTCCCATTAGTCCGTCATCAGGAAGATTAAATCCATATTTTAGCATTTTGATAGCTGTTGGAGATTTGTGATTGATTAAGGTTGCCCATTCTAGAGCTACATCTTCAAGGTTTTCATGAGGCACAACTTTGTTTACCATTCCCATTTCAAAAGCTTCTTGAGCTGAGTAGGATAATCCTAGAAAGAAAATTTCTCGTGCACGTTTTTGTCCTATTTGACGGGCAAGGTAAGCAGATCCATATCCACTATCAAAACTGGCTACATCCGGATCTGTTTGTTTAAAAATAGCATGTTCTTTTGAAGCAATTGTGAGATCGCATACAACATGAAGAGAGTGGCCTCCACCTACTGCCCATCCTGGAACAACTGCTATTACAACTTTTGGTAAACACCGAATAAGACGTTGAACTTCTAAAATATGGAGTCGTCCAACTGAATTTGATTGAGATTGATCATATTCATATCCTTTTTTCCCTCTAATTCGTTGGTCTCCGCCTGATGAAAACGCCCAACCACCATCTTTTGGAGATGGTCCATTTCCTGTAATTAAAATACATCCCATTTTTGAATTTTGATGACAATCTTGTAATGCAATAATAAGTTCATCGACTGTTTGAGGTCGAAATGCATTGCGGCAGTCTGGTCTGTTAAATGCAAGTCGAGCAGTATGACCATCTTTACTGATATGATAGGTTATATCGCTAAATTTAAAAGCTGTCGATAAATCATTCCATTTTTCTGCTTTGAAAGGCTGTAGTGTCATCTTGATACTATATCAAATAGTTATTGAATTTTACAGTAAGTAGCTATTGAGTTTAGTTGTGCAATCAGTGAGTGATTGTTTCATGGTAAAATAAAGTCATGTTAGAGAGTCTTGTGCCAGATCATTTACTCTTGTTAAAAGACAACAAAAAGTCGCTTGTTTTTATTCATGGTTTTTTAGGATGCCCTGATGATTGGTTGCCTGTCATTCAAGTGTTTCAGCATGACTATTCTATTGTGGTCTTTAGTTTATATCAGCTGATTGAGTCACTAGAAGATGTAACGTTTAGTTCAGTTTGTTCATCCATTCGACAAGAATTAGATCGATTGAATATAAAAAAACCTGTGTTGATTGGATACTCTTTAGGCGGTCGAATTGCAATGGAATATGCACGCGTATATTCAGATGAAATCAGTGGGTTAATACTTGAATCGGCTCATATAGGGTTTCGGAATGATCACGTTCAAGAAAAACAAAAATATTTAGCAACAAGTCAGGCTAGATGTGAAGATTTTGAATCTGTTGATTTAAAAACATTTGTTTCAGAGTGGTATCAACAACCATTTTTTAACATAACCAAAATGTGTTTATCATCGCAGCAGTTTCTGGATAAAATTTGCTTACCTAAAACATTGCTAAGTCGGCTGTTGAGTCGATTAACTGTGTTGGATCAAATTTATTTTGGAGATTATTATCATCAGTTAGCATGTCCATGTGTCTATATTTCTGGACAATTGGATTTAAAATATTCAACAATGACACAGGATTTAAAATCGTTTTCAGGATTATCAACATATGTTGTCCCTCATGCAGATCATAATGTGCATTTATCACAATTAAATACCTATAACAAGGTAATGGCGATTGAGTTAAAGCGAATGATTTAAGTTTATATAATATATTAATTATATATAACCACGCTCAATTTGTCTTCTTCCTTGATTAAATTTATTTTTCATATTAATAAACAATAATTGAAACACTGTAAGTATGAAAAAATATTTATCAAGTTCTGTCGTATTATCATTATTATTTGGAGAAAATATTGATGAACAGTTTTTATCTTTTGCACAACGAATTGCCAACGTTGATATAATTATGTTTGATAGGGTGTCAGATGTGCTTATTTGAACAAATGACGCTGCACATAATAGCTTTGAAGTTGTTTCTGGAGGTAGTACTCCCTTGTTGTTTAACATTAATGTTGCAACTTGGACTCCCGAAGTTATGTAATTATATATTCTGTTCATTTTGTTATTTTTAATTTTAATTTTTTTATATTTTATGTTTTTTTTATTTAAATTTCAATCTTTTTTTTATTTATAAGATATTAATAATTATCGATACATTTAATTTTATTTTTTATACGATACTGTTAATATAAAGGTAAGGAGATATTATTATGGGAATTGAGGGTTTAAATTCTCAACATGTAAATCAAAATTTAAATAATAAGCAAGTTCCAAAGAACGTGCCTAATCATGCTAACTTTGATGGTATTTTAGCAGAAATGTTTTCTGCAGGAATGTTCGAAGATGTTGATTTGAATTCGATAAAAAATAAAAAGAAAAAGATTCAGGATTCTGTTGAAGAATCATTATTCTCATCGGAGTCTTCTGCAATTGCACATGGACTTCAAATTTCAGATCAAGTGAAAATAGATTCTTTAAATGATTTGGAAGTTGATAGATCGTTTTATCATAAGGCCTTAGGATTCATTAATCAGGCTATAAAACAACTTTTACCTCATTCTAATTTATAATTTTTAAAATAATTGTCCTAACCCAAAATGGATGATAACTTGGTTGTTTTCGGCATTAATTGCATAATCAAATCGAATGGGAGCAACTGCTGTTATGATACGTAAACCAATTCCGTACCCTTTTTTTAATGTTATGTCTTTAAAATCATTGCTGAAAGCATGGCCAATATCGTAAAACAGAACAGCTTGTAGTAATTTTGAAAGATTGTATCGATACTCAAGGTTGGCTAACACTTTTTTTTCTCCAATTAATGATGATTCATTGTGACCTCTTAAACTGGAATGGCCTCCAAGTGTAAAATTTTCAATTTATAAGATAGTATTTTGTTGTGTTTCAAATAATCCAGCTTGAAATCGAGTGGCAAGAATTGTTTTTTTAAACGATAAAAAATTTGCAATGTTAAAAATAGATTTGCTAAATGAAAGACCTCCTAATTGAGTAAAGCCTAAGTCATTTCCTTTTTCGTATTCAATAACAAAATAGCGTCCTTTTTGAGGGTTCATTCTATTTTTTACATTGGAATAGTTTAGTTTTAAACTTAATGAGTTTAAATGATATGTATTAAAAAATGTTGAATTTTCTGATGCAGAAACTGTTTCCTTTTTTAATATAACACTTGTTTTGAATGTATTGCTAATTGGATATGAAAGATTTAACAACCCCCCTGAACGATTACTTTTGTATTCAGTATTGTCGATATTATCAATTTGTTCGTTATTATAGACTGTTAAACTATTGCTTAATTTGGATGTGTTAAATGTCCAAGGTTGTTTGTATGTTAATTGGTAATTGTTAAATGTAAAACTATTATTATCAAATTTAATTTGAGTTTTTAACGATAACACGTCGGAATGAATGAGGGTATGATTTTTAATGTAATTGACAAATCCTGAAATAATTAAATTGTCTTCATTA
Organism: Rickettsiales bacterium; assembly: GCA_038120575.1. GTDB lineage: Bacteria > Margulisbacteria > Marinamargulisbacteria. Next base: position 36,826 of record JAYOLY010000005.1, on the reverse strand, counting down.
TTATTTTGGTGTTCAAGACCAAAATCAATTCGATTTACTTTTTTTTCAATTATATCGAATAAAATTTCAATTTTACTTTGAGAATTAATTTTAAGTCTTGGCGGGGAAATAGACGTGAAATAGCCTAGTGCAAGTAGTTTTTTTCGGTCATCTCTTACTGTATTTGCATTGAAAATACGGCCTTTTTTGGATTTAAGATCTCTATATAAAATAGATTGCTTTAATGTTGATGTTCCTGAAAATGAAATCTTTGCTATCGTTCCTTCATCGATATCATAGTTTAATAGACCTGTGGTTTTATCGAATGAAATTTGATCAATTTTAATAAAGCTGTATCCTAATTTTTTGTAGGTTTCAATTATATTGGTTTTATCTTGTTCAATTTTTTGATAGTTAAGAATTTGGTCTTTTTTTTGTGTAAAAAATTTTAAAAGTTTTTGATTACTAAAAATAGAATTGCCGTTGATATTTATTTTTTTTATTTTGGGGTTTGGAATACAGTCATAGATGAGATCTATTGAGTTTGTATTTTTTTTAGAATAAGCGTTAACTTTTTTAAAATAACCTGTTGTCATTAATATGTTAATGTCTTTATTAATTTCATTTTCAGTTAATAGATGACCTTTTTTAGAGGTTAAAGACAGTTGACTTAATTCAGCAACTATATCTTTTTCAAGTTCACCATTAATTTGGATAGAGTTGATGGTGCTATTTAGATGGAGTGAATTTGCATATAAGATGATCTGAAAAAATAAACATAATATAAACGTTAAATTTATTTTTTTAATATTCATATCGATACCTTAATGATGTTTTTAGGTGTTGTTCACCTGTATCCGTTGAGTCATCTTTTATTGTAGCAATGTTAAAAGATAAATTTTTGTTGTCTAGGACAAAATAAGTTAATTCTATTTCTGGAAGTTCAACTGTATTGTTTGACTTGTTGTTTGATTCGTTTGTTAATTCTAAATTTGTTTTTAGTCTTATTATAAGTTTGTCTTTAATTAACTTTTTCATAATGTTTACTCCTATAAACTGATCTTCGGTATTATTTTCTAATAAATCACTTAAATTGTGGTTAATTTTGAAATCATCAAATCCTGATAATTTTGATAATCTTCTTTCTATAGGTCGAATGATGTTTCTTCTTAAAAGTGTATTAACTTGAGTTTTTCCTATTTCGGTTAGAGAGTCTACAAATTTTCCTTCAGAGTTAGTTGAATATAATGATGGATATAATATTTCTAATAATGTATTTGTGTTTTCTTCCTGTAGAGATGTTTGATTTTGGATTGAGGCATTATTGATACTAAAGCTATCTATAAATTTAACTTGGTTGTTTGAATTTGGGTTTTTTATGTCACTTTTAAATACATCAAAGTTTATTTCTTCAAGTTCTAAAATGGACCCATTTATTTTCATAACAATAAAATAATATTCTGTAGTAGTATTATTTTGAATGTTTTCTTCTGTAGTTGTTTCTGTTGATGATGTTTCTTCTGTTTGAGAATTAATTAAAATTGGTGTTGAGATTGCTTTTAAATTTAATTTTGGATTAATTTCGTTCTTATTTTGATTTGTTATAAACGTTTCAAATTCAATCAAATTCTCTGATAAATTTAGTTCAGAAGAAGGTGTGAAAATAGTTTGTTCTGTTTCAGTAAGAAGTTCAAATTCTCTATTTAATAAACTTAAATTTGCATCTTGTATAAAGAGTCTGCTTGTAATTTGAGGATAAAACGATGTTCCGGATAATAACAAGGGATCATCTTGTTCATTTAAATTGATATCTGTTGATATTCCAACAAGATCGTTTCCAAATAATCTTGTATTAATTTCGTTATTACTTTCTATAAAAATACTCAAATCATATTTAATAGGAATTGGGGGAGGGGATGGTTTATTGATTATTGAAATAACTGAATTGTTGAGTTTGATCGTGCCTGAGAGTGCTGGATACTCAAACGTATTGTTTTCAATTTTATTTATTATTTTTTGTTGAGCTAATTCATTGAATGGTATCGTAAAAGGTCCGTTGATATTGAGAGTTTCAACAGAAACATCGCTATCAATAAAATCTGTAATATTTAAATTAACTAATTCATTTTTTATAGCTAAATCAGACGTTACAATAAGTTGATTTAATTCTTTTAAATTTAATTCTGTAATTTTAATTAACCCATTTACTAATATTAATTCTTTGTCATCAGAATTATTTGGTTGCTTGATTAATGCTAAATTAAGTTTATCAATAAGTAGCGTATTATTGTTTATGTCTAAGTTAAGTTTTTGTAGTTCTAGTTCTTTTGAAAAAGAATTAGAATTTGGCAATGTAATATTTATAGTATCCTCTTTAGATTGGATAGTGTTTATTATGGGGTTTTCAAGCTCTCCTTTTACGGAAAACTTTAATTCTTCTTTATGCGAAATGTTGTCAATTTCAGTTGTAAATAGGCTAAATATATCAAGTTCATTTTCTTTTAATGAAACGGTTAGATTGATTGGATGTTTTTGAGTTGTATTAGACAAAATAGGTAGATTTATAAATCCTGTAATAAAATTTGTTGCTTTTATTGACTGTGTTGTTAATTTATTAGAATTAATATTTAAGTTAAAGTTTTTTGCAATGGTTCCATCTAGTTTGAATTGAGTTAATTTATTATTGTTTAATAAACCATCATTTAATTCAAACGAGTAGATGAGTTCATTTTTTTGTGGAAAAGATTTAATTAAAATATTTTTTGCACTTAATAGATCATATTTTAAATTTTATAGTAATAAATTTGAATATATATTTGGAATTTTGTTTTTTTCAAGTTTGATTTTAAGTTCCCCAGAGATATCTCCATTTAGAATTTTGAAATTGTTTTCTAAAACAGACTCTTTGATAGTTAATAATCTATTTAGTTGTTGCATGTATACAAGTGAATGTTCATGATTAATGTTATAAAATAATGTTTCTGTTGATTTGTTTTGATAAGGAGACTCTAAGCTTATGGATGGAATCACTTTTTCTTTCTGTGAAACTAGAATAGATCGATCTGTTTGATTTATGGTTAATGTGGAGGGAATTAAAAACGCTTTTTGGATATGATTTAAACTAATTTTGTTGAATTTAAAATTTAAATCAAATATTTTATCAAATTGTTTTATGGAGTCTAAATTAATTGTTCCATCTATTTCAGTATTTCCGTTTAGAGTGAATAAGTTTGTTTTTTTGAGCGTTATTATATCTTTTGAAAAATTAAAGTTTCCAAGTGTTTTTTCTAAATTTATTTTGTCTATTAAAATCTTTTTGGAATTAAAACTTATATTTAATGCTGGATTGCTTAGGCTTCCTTTAAGTTTTCCAGAAAAATTCATAACACCTTTGGTATTTAAGTTTATATTTACTAACCTTGTAAGTTGGTCTAATTTGATTTTGGATCCACTTAAAAAGTTTATATCCAAATTATTGTTTGAAAATAGAGTTCCTTTGATAGAAATGTTTGATGTTTTATCGGATATGTTAAATGATTGGATCTTTATGCCTTTTTCGTTAAAAATAAACTCAGATGATAGGATATCAAACTTTTCTTCAGCGATGGATCCATTCGATATTTTAATGCTTCCATCTAGATTTATATTTTTCAAAAAAGATGAATTGTTTTTTAAATTATCTGAAAGTAATAAGTTAGCCTTTAAAAGACCAGTAAAAGGCATTAAATTATTAGGTAATAATTCTGATATAGCAGGAAGATTCTCAATTGGAAATTCAGTGATATCACAAATTAATGCAATGGGTCTAGTTGGGCTAAATTTTCCACTAGTATTTATTGAACTATTATCTTTTTGAACATTTAAATCTATTGAAATAATATTTTTTTCTGAACTTCCTTTTATAGAAGCAGAGTCGTAATTTGAACCTAAAAATTGTCCTGAACTTAAGTTTATATTAAATGTTGAAATCAGTTCATTTAGGTTCAGTTCATTGTTTGTTTTTGGAATGCTAAGCATGCTATTTAATGTCATATTTCCTGTTATTTGGTTTTGATTTTTTTCTATGTCTAGGATAGAAATATTTGTTCCTGAAATGTCTACTGTAATGGAGTCTAGATATGTTTCGTTGTTTACAAAAATTGGTTGCATGGATTCATTGATATAAATGGTGGTTTGTTGAAGTTTATTTTGTTCTTTTGTAGATATCAACGAGGTTTGTAGACGGTTAATTAGTTGATTATAAATTTTGGTAGAATTTGAAATAATATTAATTTCAGTTGTCAGTTTATTTGAATCTCCAGCAAGTGATAAGTTTAGATCAAAATTTCCTGTTACTTGAATGTTTTTTAAAGGAAGACTTTCTTTAGTATTTAGTTTAGATCCAAATAAATTTCCTTCTATCAGTGTTTTATTCTTTTGAAAGATAGTTTTTATTTCACCTTTAACAAGTCCTTTATTAAATTTAGAGTCATTGATTTTTATTTTGAATGATTGATTGGTTAATTTAAATTTGGACGTTATATCACTAAATTTAAACCCTAAAACAGTTAAGCTTTTAGATGTTAAATCTCCTGTTGTTATCGGGTTTGTAAGTGTATTTTTCACGATCATGTTAACAGTAATATTTTTTTGTATTTCTAACGGTTGAAGTTCTGGGATTATGTTTTCAAGTAATTGGCTTTCAAAGGGTGTTGAATGGATGGATAAATGCAAGGAATCATTGTTTAAATTGATGATGCCATCTGATTTGAATGTAATTGAATTTAATTTTCCTTTTGTGTTGAATAATTGTATTTGAGTTGGTTGATTAGTTAGAATGTTTTCGATAGTTGTTTTATTAAATTTTTTATCTTTGTATTGATTCAAATTTGTAATACTTTCGGTTGTTATCTTATTGTTGTCTAATATATTATTTTCATTTAATTCATTTAAAATACTCAATTGTTCTTTTTTATTTAGGCTGTTGTCATAATTTAGAAGCGTGTAAGGTGTAATTTCACTATTTAGAATACGAATTTTACCATTAATGTCTGAAATTT
>JAYOLY010000005.1:0-31798 GCA_038120575.1 Rickettsiales bacterium | reverse complement strand
TTTAGACTCGCATTTGATGGGAATAGATTTATTGAGAATAAAAAGGGTAAATTGTTTTTTAAGGAAGTTTTATGAGGGTTACTTTTTAAATACCCTTCAAGATCAACGTGATCTCCATGTAGTGTCATCATGTTTTCGGATAGGATGTAAGTTGCCCATCGAGTTAAATTTAATTTTTTTGATGCAAAACTTATGTTGTATGTTTGTTTTATAATGTCTATGAACCCATTAAGTTTAATTGGTAGATTGGATTCATTTAATATTCCATTTACATTAATATCACCTTTGCTTGTATTGTTAAAAGAAAGGTTTCCATTTATGTTTGAAATAATTGTATTAAATGGGGATTTAATTGGGTCTTTTTGCCAACCTTTTTTATCTGTATAAATGATATTTGAATTTTTTAAAATTATTTTTTGGTTTAGTTTTAAAGCTGTTAAGTTTGAAGATTGTTCTTTATTTTTTTTTGCTATGATTTCAAAATCGCCAGATTCTGATCTAGTTAAGAAGTATGTCATATTATCTATTCCAATATAGTCTATACTTTTAAGGATATTGTTATAGTTTGTAATTGCTTTAAATGGATTATAGTGAAGTGTTATTTTTTTTATTTCGAAAAGTTTATCTTTTTTTGAGCTGGCTGTTGTGCTTTCAACGTCGATTAAAGAAAAGTTTGAAAAAATATTTCCTGATATATCTCTAATTTTTAATGTTGTATTAAAATTTTTTTTTGCATAATATTCTAAAAACCTAATAGTATATTGTTGGGGTAGGTTACTTAAATAAAATAGAAAAAGAACAAGGCTTAAACTGACAATACTAAAAATAATAAAAAAAGATACAATTTTTAGTGTGAAAATAAAGCGATTCATATGTATATTTTATATTGTCTAATAGACTACGTCTATTTACTTTTGAAAAGAATTAAATAAGATTTTTTATTATATTTATAACAGCATCTTCACTGTTTTCAATCAGTTCAGGATTTGGTGCAATTTCAATTGCTCGGTTTGGATCTTTAAGACCATGTCCTGTGACTGTTGAAACTATAATATCCTCTTCTTTGAATGGATCTGTTTGGTTTCTTTTAAGAACTCCAGCGATTGATGCTCCACATGCAGGTTCAAAAAAGATTCCCTCATGAGAGGCAACAAGTTTTTGAGCTTCTGTAATCTCGTTATCACTGACTTTGTCTATAATTCCACCCGACAAATCTCTTGCATTTATAGCACCATCCCAAGATGCAGGATTCCCAATTCGAATTGCAGTTGCTATGGTTTCTGGGTTTTTAATTGGTTCTCCGAGAACAAGAGGCGCAGCTCCTGCTGCTTGAAATCCCATCATTTTAGGCAGTTTTGTTGATTTATTAGCTTGTTTATATTCGTTATAGCCTTTCCAATATGCAGTAATATTTCCTGCATTTCCTACAGGTATAAAATGATAGTCTGGTGCGTCGCCAAGTTCGTCGACGATCTCAAATGATGCTGTTTTTTGACCTTCAATTCGATAAGGGTTTACTGAATTTACTAAACTTATAGGATAGTTTTTTGTTATGTTTCTAACCATGGTGAGGGCGTCATCAAAGTTGCCTTTAATTTGTAAGACCATAGCTCCATGAAGCATTGCTTGTGATAGCTTTCCAAGCGCAATTTTACCATCAGGGATAAGCACTATACACTTCATACCTGCTTGTGCTGCGTATGCAGCAGCTGATGCAGATGTGTTTCCAGTTGATGCACACATGACTATTTTTGAGCCTTCTTCATGAGCTTTTGTGATGGCCATTGTCATTCCTCTGTCTTTAAACGAGCCAGTAGGATTTAATCCTTCATATTTGATATACCAGGTGGCTTTGATATTAAACTTTTTGGGAATATGCTTTAGTTTATAGAGTGGAGTATTTCCTTCAAACAGGGTTATTATTTCTGTTTGATCAGAAACAGGTAAATACTGTTGATATTCTTTAATTAAACCTTTCCATGCCATAATAAACTCTTTGATTTTTTGCTATATTTTAACCTAATGTAGTTTAAGCGTATAGGGCTATTGTTTAATTAAATTTAAGTTTTGGCTATATTGGATTTGATTGTATCTAGAAATTGGTTAAAGTAATTATTTTCTTTCATCCAAGATATTATAGATTCAATTATAGGGCGAGTTTCGCTTACGATTAAGGATTGATTGACCCATTCAATTTTTAACAGTATCAAGGGAATTATAACAATTAAAATAATGATAGATCCTTTGATTAACCCAATTCCAGCACCTAATAAGTTGTCCGTTAATCCTGAGTGAACTATTTTTAACAGTTTGAAGACCAAAAATAATATTAATAACGCTATGATATAGAATAATACATAAGATGTTGCAAAACTTATTAGATTCTGGAGTTTTGGAGGAATGTTAAAAATTGCTATCAAATAAGGCTTTAGAAGGAGATGGTTTTGTTTTGCAAATGCAAAACAAGCAAACAATGCAATTGTTTTACCAACAATCTTTACAGCTCCAGATCTAAATCCAGAAAAAATGTTATAGCAAAGCGTAATGATTATAAATAAGTCTATAAAAGACATATTTGTTTAATTAAAGGACTGTCTTAGTTTTATGATGCTGTTTTTAACGTCTTTGTTGTATAAGCCAATAATTTCCATCGCTAGAATGGCTGCATTTTTTGATCCATTAATTGCAACTGTAGCAACAGGAATTCCTGTTGGCATTTGAACCGATGATAGAAGGGCATCTAGTCCATCTAATGATGATTTTATTGGAACAGTTATAACTGGCTTCGTAACTAAAGATGCAACAACGCCACCTAAGTGAGCGGCCATACCCGCACCAGCGATAACAACATCTGTATCTAACTCTTCGATATCTTTACAAATTGAGTGAACTCTGGCTGGATTTCTATGAGCTGATGCAACATGCATGTCAACAGAGATATTATTTTCTTCCAACAGATCTGCAGCTTTTTTCATAATCTCCATGTCAGATTGTGATCCCATTAAAATTGTTACTTTAGGCATTTTTTTTCTCCTTATAAAAATGATATTAATATGGAATTAGGTCCAAAAATTTTTCTATTTATATCGTTTATTTTAGCATGCTTTATGGGAATGCTTGAATAGTAGTTTGCAAGTGTTCCCTGAAGTTCTTTGCCTTTGGAGTCTGAAGTAGAATCAAATATAATAATTTGATTTGCGTAATTTTGTCTGCTTTCCATTTTTTCAAGCAGTAAATTAACTAAATAAGTAGTTGCAAGGTCTATGTTTTTTTCGCATCGTAAAACAAATAGATCGTTTTTTGCATTTTGTTCAATTATGGGTACAAAGGCATTTAATTTATTGGTAATTATAGAGTTTTCTGGTGGTTGGGTAGGAGGTGATTGAAAGTGAAACTTAAGGATACCAGATGTTCCAATTGCATTAAGTAGGTCTTGGTGTTGTTTGATAGTTATTAATGTTTTAGTTATTGATTTGGTTTTACATATTGATTCTACTATTAAGTCAACTAGAGGTGTCGCTAGTAATCCTGTTATAGGTATTTCAACAAGATTGACATTATTTTTTGATAAAAGCATTTTTATTTCTTTTGGGAGTTTAAATAAATCAGAATGTTGATGAACAGCAAATAATGTTGTTTTTTCATTTAATAGTTTTTTGTAATCTTCAATAAACTTAGACATTTTATCTAAATTTAAGTTGAGGCAAGTTATATTTTTTTGATTTTTTGTGTTGTAAGTTAGTGAGTCTGTAAGCACAATAATGTCATTATTATGAACTGTGTCAGGATACAATTGTTGTTTTATTGCTTTAAGTGAAAGTGATTTACTTTTAAGCGTATTTATTTTTTTTAAGATTTTAATATCTTCGTCATCAAATAATCTGGTAAAGCCATCGGATCGTTTAACGTTTGGAAGTAGTCCAAGTTGGTCATAATATCGGATTGTTCTTGGTGTTAGTTTGAGTTTATCTATTATATATCCAATTTTATATAGTTTTTTGTTCATGGTTAATTATATTATTGCTGAATTTAATTTTAATTTAAAGTATCTTTGATTTTTTAAAATATAATTGTCTTTGAGATTGTGTTGGAACTTGAATATAAAGCTGTTCCTGAAATAATTAATTTGTATTCAGCGGATGTTCTTTTTGGGGGCATATTGAAAGAGAATGTATGTTTGTCAGCTGTTAATTTTTTTTCTTTTATAATGGTTTTGATAGTCTGATTTTTTTTATTTTTGATTGTGATTGTAAACGTGGAAGGAAATGTTGAAATGAATGAAAATGTTCGTGTTGAAGGTCTAGATAAATTCCATGAAAACTGGGTAATTTCTAATCCCATATTATATGCATATCCCTCATGTTTTGAATAAATTCCTACATATGAAAATGCTGGATAATAGCAAAATTGTAATGGATGAGGGTCTTTGAATTTAGGAAATGCTTTTTTTTTTAACATGAGCCCATTTTTAGAAAATGTGTAGAGCATATTTTTTTTGTAATTTGTTCCGATTATATTGTTGTGAGGAGTAATCGCAAATTCGTTAATAGACTTTTTAAGTTCAATTTTTTTCAACATATCTCCGTTGCTATTAAATGTTAGTATTTTATTTTCGATTAAGATATGGAGATGATTTTTTGAGTCATAATATAAGTCTAAAATATTTTTTGAAGTTAATTTTTTATTGATTTTTTCACTTAGTTTTTTGTCTACATTGAAAGTGTTGTTGGTTTTTTTAATGATAGAGAGTGTGTTTTCTCCTAAAATTGCTGATGTATTGTTTGAATTAATCGCAATTTTTTCTGGTTTTTTTATTGTTAATGTTTTAACCATTGAGGCTTCTGTAAGACCGTTATTAAGTTTGAAAATATATAACGTATTTGCATCTTTATCTGATATTAATAGTTCTCCGTTTTGAGTTCCGTTAATATCACTTAATTGTATAAAATTCTTGTTTTCGATTGGATGTATTTCGACAAATCCTAATCTTTTATAGCTGATCCAAAAGGCTTTTTTGTTTGATACTCCAGCAGCAAACGGCCAATGGTTTGGCCAAAAACCGCTTTTAAGATTTTTATTTAGATATATTGGTGTAATAGAATTTAACTCATCAATATTATGGGCATTTAGATATGGTTTAATTTGGAATTTATGTAAATGCAATACTTCGTTAAACGATTTTGCATTTATTTCTAATGCAAATGTTATCCAAAATATTACAAGTAATAGTTTCACAAATTAGGACATAAAAGGTTCTAATTCTTTAATAAATGCATCTTTTGGTTTGTGACCGATTATTCGATGAACTTCTTTTCCTTCTTTAAATACTATGCAGCATGGGATTGATGAAATTTGATATTCTTGTGACGATGCAATATTTTCATCTGTATTAAGTTTATATATTGATACAGAATCTTGCAGCGTATCGCTGACTTCTTCCAGAACAGGACCTAGCATTTTGCAAGGACCACACCATTCTGCCCAAAAGTCTACAACGATTAGGTTACTATCTGTTTTTAAAATGTCGTTAAATGTTGAATCTGTTATTTTATTTGTTGCCATTATTTTCTCCTATTTTTATTTATTTTAAAAAATACCCTTTTAGGTGTCAATTAACTTAGCATAATAAATTATATTGTTTAATTGCAAATCGGTCTGTCATACCTGCAATGTAATTTGCAACAATATCTTCTTTAGTCATTAGATAATTTGAGTTACCTTCTTTTTTTTGTCTATATTCTTTAGGGAGGGTATTAAAGTTTTTCATATAATATTTAAATAATCCATTAATAATAGATTTTCCAGTTTGATTCATATCTAATATAAAAGGATTTTTGTATAGATGTTTATGTAAAAATTCTCGAAGTTCTACATTTAGTTTTTGTATATCAGGGCTAAAGCAAACAATTTTTTTTGATTTTTTTTGTAAATCATCAAGTGAACGTATGTTTGATTTTTGAATATTTTTTTTTGTATTATTAAAGACATCAATGATTAAATTTGAAATGAGTTGGCTTGTGATTAAGTGAATCTGTTGATGAGGTTCTAAATTGCTATATTTTTTTTCAATAACCTTATTTGCAGTTTTCCATAGTGTAACGTTGTTTAAATCTTTAATTTTAATTAAGGATGAATGAAGTCCATCTTCTAAGTCGTGATTGTTATAGGCAATTTCATCGGCTATATTTGTTAAATCGGCTTCCAAAGAATTAAACTTTTCATTTTCTTTGCTATGTTTTTTTAAGCCTTCTTTTACTTCATATGATAAATTTAAACCTGGAAATAGGGGATATTTATTTTCTAGTTCTTCAACAATTTTTAAACTATGTAGATTATGTTCGAATCCATTTTTTTTTTGAAGTAGAAGATCAAGTTCTTCTTCTCCGGAATGTCCAAATGGGGTGTGCCCTAAATCATGTGCTAGTGCTATGCATTCAGCAAGATCTTCGTTTACTTTTAGTAATCTAGCTAAATGACGAGAAATTTGAGACACTTCAATAGAATGTGTCAATCGTGTTCGAATATGGTCAGATGATGTTGATACAAATACTTGTGTTTTGTCTTTTAGTCGCCTAAATGACTTTGAATGTATAATTCTGTCTCTATCTCTCTGAAAACACGTTCTTGTTAACGATTGGTCTTCTTTGTAGGTCCTGCCTTTTGATAATTTGCTTTTTACCGCAAAGGCTTCTAAACATTGTTCTTCTAGATTTTCAAAATAATCTCTCATTAACCGAGACTGAATCTTATGAATTTGTTTATACTTGTTCCTTTAGGAAGAATATCTTTAACAGCTTTTTTGTCATCTTTGATATATGTTTGTTCATTTAAACAAACTTCTTTGTAATATTTTTGGATTCTGCCCATAACAATTTTTTCAATAATGTCTTCAGGTTTACCTTCCGATTTTGATTGATTTCTAATAATATCTTTTTCGTTTTCTAGTTCATCTTGATTGACTTCTTCTGGTTTTGTGTAACTTGGATTAGTGGCTGCAATTTGCATTGCAATAGACTTGCCTGTTTCTTCATCGCATTGATTATTAAATTCTACAATAACACCAATTTTTCCATTCATGTGGGTGTATGTAGACACTTGATCTCCAGGTTCAATTCGAGCTACATTTTTTAATGATATATTTTCTCCTAGTTTTAGGACATATTCAGATAGGAAATCCGATACAGATTTATTTTGTATTGAAATTGCCTCTATTGAATCTGAGTTGGAATAGTTTGATTTTTCAATTTCACTAGCTAATGTTTCACCAAGTAAAATGAATTCATTGTTATTAGCGACAAAGTCTGTTTCACAATTTAATTCGATTATTGTTGCGGATGTAGAATTTGAATTTTCAGCTATGAATATTCTTCCTTCTTTAGTAGATCTATCTGCTTTTTTTTGGGCTTTTGCTAAACCTTTCTCTCTTAGTTTTTTTAAAGCATCTTCTAGGTTTCCATTACTTTCAACAAGAGCTTTTTTGCACTCCATTAAACCTACACCAGTTTTTGTTCTCAATTCATTAACTAAACTTGCCGTAATGCTCATTATTAATCTCCTATTTTTTTTCGGACTTTGTTACTTTTTTTTCAGCTTTTTTTTTGCTTTCTGTTGATGATTCTTTTTTCTCTACTTTTGTCTCTTTTTTTTCAGCTGGTTTTTTATTTTCAGTTGATGCTTCTTTTTTTTCTGGGTTTTTATTTTTTTTACTTTCTTTTTTTGAATTACTTTCATTTTTAGAGTCGTTATCTTTTGAATTAGTGAATGTTTCTTCAGTAATCAGATCTTCTTCACTTAGTTGATTTTCTTGTCCTTTAATTACAGCATCAGCCATAATTGAACAAATAAGTTTTACAGCTCTTATGGCATCATCGTTTGCAGGGATTGGATAAGTTATATCTACTGGATTAGCATTTGTATCCACAATACCCACAACTGGTATACCTAATTTTTTAGCTTCATCAATTGCAAGTTGTTCTTTTTTTGTATCAACAACAAAAAGCAATGAAGGTGTTTGGATCATGTTTTTGATTCCTTCTAAATTAGAAGATAGTTTGTTGTGAAGTTTTGTTTTTTTAGATACTTCTTTATTCGATAAAGCTTTGAGTTCTCCTTCATCTTGCATTCTTTCGAATTCTTTCATTTTGTTAATTCTTTGTCTAATTGTTGAAAAGTTCGTTAGTGTTCCACCTAACCATCTGTTATTTATGTAAGGCATTTTGCAACGAATAGCTTCGTCTTTGATTGCCTCGTTAGCTTGTTTTTTTGTTCCAATAAATAATATAGTTCCTCTTTTTTCTACAACATTTTTTACTATGTGATAGGCTTCTTTAACAAGGTTGAGTGTTTGTTGAAGATCTATGACGTGGATTCCATTTCTAGAAGTAAATATGTAGCGTTTCATTTTGGGGTTCCATCTTTTTGTTTGATGGCCGAAATGAACTCCACATTCTAGTAATTGTCTCATTGAAACAATGTCATTATCATCCTTAACTTCTTCTTTTTGTTTAATTGTATCTTCCACTATTTCCTCACATAATATAAAATAATTGTATTTAAATATTAATAAAATCTTTTCTTTGTATAAAAAGTATTAATAACTAAGTTTAAAATTTTAAACTTGAAGTGTTGTTCAGTCAAGTATCATCTGGAGATTTAATTTGAGTAAGCCATTGATAGTATTGTTAACAGACAACTCTGAAGAAGTAGAGATTATAACGAATCAGCTTGACTTTTGTCATGTTGAGTCATTTGGCAATTTGTCTGATCTGTTATTTTTTTTTGAAGAAAATATTTCTTTAATAAGGCTTGTTTTAATATCTGCTCAAATTCGAGAATTACATTTTCTTAAGATTATTGATGAATTAAACTCGAAGTTTAGATCCATTGAATTTATTGTGTACGCTGATTCTTTTAACTCTTTTGATATTCTTGAAGCAATCAAAAAAGGAGTATATGAATTTGTCGATTTTCAATCTTCTTTCTCTAACTTGAAATCTTCTGTTGAGACTATCTTGGAGCAGTCTGATAAGCCAGGTGAGTTAAATAGATTTTCTCATAAAAAGAAAGTTAATAGCCATTTTGATCAATTAAGCTTGCTTGATGAGTTATTGATAAAACATTCTAAAACATATCCCATGATCGAACATACTTCAAATCAATATGCTCAATGGAAAAAAACTGAGTTTGATAAATTTGGTAAGCCAACAATTCTTATTGTTGAAGATGAGCCGGATTATAATGATATGTTTTATGATTTTTTATCTTCGGATTTTAATGTTTATTCTGTATTTGATGGAGAGTCATGTCTTGATATTTTAAATAGAGAACATTTTGATATCATTTTATTAGATTTATTTTTGCCAGATATTTCAGGTCCGGAGTTAGTGTCTAGTTTTTTTAATAATAATCCAGATATTAAAGTTATTGTTGTAACTGGTTTTGATATAACTAAAGATGTCATTGATGTGATGAAAGCAGGTGCTTATGATTTGCTTCACAAGCCAGTGTTGAAATCTGATTTAATGGAATCTATTCATTCGGCTTGGACAGATATTATCACTCATAGGGTTATATTGCTATCTGAACAAGATTTTTATCGGGATTTTCTAAGTGATAGTCAAAAAGTTTTGATACTTAAGGCTTTGTTTTTATATTATCAAGAAAAAAATCAGCATTTAAAAATGTTTGATATTTATATTTTTTATCCTGAATTACGAAAAATTAATATACCAGATTCTTTTTTGTTGCCTGAACATATTTCATATAATACGATTGGTTCTTTTATTGATTCTATAAAAGCTGTTGATATTTTAATTTAGTATTAAATATTTTTTTTGATTTTTTTAATAATATTTTGAAGCGTTTGGATGTTATGGATACTTAATAAGGTATGAGCTAGAAGTTCTTTAGCATTAAATAAATGATGACAATAGGCTCTGGAATAGTGTTGACAGGTGTAGCAGTCACAGTGCTCATCCAAAGGAGATTGATCATGTTTAAATTCTGACCTTTTTATGTTTACTCGTTTGTTATTTATAAAAACTTGTCCATGTCTTGCAATTCTGGTAGGAAGTACACAGTCAAACATATCAATTCCTTCATGTATAGCGTGATAAATATTTTCTGGTAAGCCAATTCCCATGACATATTTTGGTTTGTTTTGAGGCAATAAATCGCTACAGTAGCTTATGTATTCATGCATTAGATCAATGGGTTCTCCTACGCTGAGCCCTCCAATTGCATAACCTGGAAAATCTAGTGCTGTCAATTCTTCTGCACTTTCCTTACGTAGATCTTTAAAAAATCCGCCTTGGATAATGCCAAATAGCCAATTTGGGATGTTTTTTTCTTTCCAATATGTCACTGCTGTTTTTTCCCACTTGTGAGTTATCTCCATTTCATCAGTTGTTTGTTTTTTTGATGTGTTATATGCACTGCATATATCTAAAACCATCATAATGTCGCTATTAAATGTTGATTGCAAATCTATCACAGAGGTAGGTGTAAATGTGTGTTTAGAGCCATCAATATGTGATTGAAAAATAACACCTTCATTGGTAATTTTTCTATTATTTGAAAGTGAAAATACTTGGTATCCCCCTGAATCGGTTAGAATGGGTTTATTCCAATTTATAAATTGATGGAGTCCTCCAAATTTTTCAATTGTTTTTGCGCCTGGTCTTAATGCAAGATGATATGTATTGGCTAAAATAATTTGACTGTCTGTAGCATGAATCATTTCAGGGGTTAGAGCTTTAACTGTTCCTTGAGTTCCAACTGGCATAAAACAAGGTGTTTCAATAACCCCATGGGGAGTATGAAGCTTTCCTATGCGAGCTTTTGAATGAGATGATTGCTTTATGATTTCAAATTTATAGTCATGACTCATAGCTACTAAGTATACTTAAAAATTTTAAAAAAAAAATAGTTTTTATAAAAACTCACTCATGATGCTGTCTAAAACATATCGTCCTTGTTTGCTTACTTTAATATGAGACTTAGTTTTAGATATATAATTTAATGACGTTAATTTATTTAAAACCGTTGAATATTTTTCTTCAAAATCAAGATTATATTTTTTATTAAATGTGTTTATACGTATGCCTGATATATGTCTTAAATTTGCAATGATATGTTCATTAATTAACGTGTCTTTTGGAATAGGTTGAATGGAATCATTGTAAATTAAAGGTTTTGGACTAGCACAATATTTATTTAAGTTTGTTGTGTTTGTAAACCTGAATGGGGCAATAAAACTATGTGCACTTGGACCGAGTCCTATAAAATTTTTAAACGCCCAGTATTGTTTGTTGTGATTGCATTGGTATGATGGTTGAGCAAATGATGATACTTCATATTGTTTAAAGTTATTTTTTTGAAGTATGGCTTGAATTAGTTTGTATTGTTCTAGTTCTTTGTCTGCAGGTATATTTTGAACATTTTGTTTTTCAAAAACAGTATTTTTTTCGATTGTTAAACAATAGGTTGAAATGTGATTGGGCGAGAATTTTAAAAGTTCAACTATTGTATGTTCAAGATTTGATAATGTAGAGTTTGGAATGCCAAACATTAAATCTGCATTTAAATTCCAATCGGAGTGCTGACGTATTAATGTTAACGCTTCTATAGATTGTTTTGTTGTGTGCCCACGACCTAATGTAATGCAATCATTTTTATTTAAGGTTTGTATGCCAAGACTGATTCTATTAATGCCTATTTTTTTGAATAAATTTAGTTTTTCATCAGAGATGTCTTCCGGATTGGTTTCGATTGTGATTTCAGTTTCCTTTTTTATCTGGAAGTACTTATGTAATTGAGTAAAAATAGTGTTTAATGAGTCTTCGGAAAGGATACTTGGAGTTCCTCCGCCTATAAAAATACTTTTAATGGACTTTTTTTTTATAAATGAATAATATGCTATTTCTTGGCTGATTGCAGATATAAATTTTTTTTCTAAATCATGAGTCCATTTTTTTTTGTAGAAATCACAAAAAGGACATAATGTTGTGCAAAATGGGATATGGATGTAAATACTGAAAGAGGTGTTAGTTAATGAAGTTTTAAGTTGTTTTGGCAGTTTGGACATATATCTAAATTTTTATTTGTAGAAAATCCGCATTTGGAACAAAAGGATGCAGAGTCGTTTTTAATTTTATGAGATAAGTTTGGTTTGATCAATGCAAAGTAAACAATAGGTCCAATTGGAAGAGGGAAAAAAGAAGATAATGCAAAACATGCACCCAACAATGGACGATTTTTTTTATAACAATCTATAAAAATATAAGTTGCAAAACTTACCCCAATAATTAGAGGTAATAGGCGAGAGATTAACATAGTTTAGTTATTTGAATTTGTAACAGGAACAGATTTACTCATTTCAATTGTGGTACCTTTTCCCACAGTTGAGCTGAATTTTGAATCATCCATTAAGTTTTTTATAAATTCTAAACCAAGACCTAATCCAAGTTTTTCTTGGGATAATTTTACTTGTTTTACAGTTCCAATGTCTTTTAAATCAAATCCTTTTCCGTAATCTTTAATGATGATTGTCAATTTTTGATCATGCATTATGGTTTCAATATCAATAATATCTTTTTCTATATCTGGGTTTTCATAGGCATGTTGTATGACGTTGGTACAGGCTTCAGAAACAGATACTTTTATGTCTTCAATGATATCTACAGGAAAATTCATTCTTGAGGCAATACCTGATAATGCTAGTCTAATTACACTTACAAATTCAGCGGAGCAGGGTACTTGAAATTTGAATTTTAGTTCTTTATTACTTATTTGACTCATTAATAGACTCTATTTCATTTAATTCTTCATATAATGTAATATTTTTTTGTTCTAGTCCAGATACTTCAAATATTTTTTTGATTTGAGGTTTGTTGCAAAGGATGTGAATTGTAGCTTTGTTTTTCTCGATGGATCTCGCAATATGAGCAATTGTACCTAAACCAGTGCTATCAATGTAAATGATTTCATTTAAGTCTAAAATGAAATCAGAGGAATTTGATTCAATTAAATTTGCAAGAGCTGATCGTAGTTTCCCACAAGTGTAGATATCAACTTCTCCTTTCACAGTCATTAAGGGTAGTTTATGTTCTTCATTAAGTTGAATCGAAATATTTTCGATCATAGTATCCTCCAAGCTAATTTAACACGATATATGATCATTATTATATAATACTTTGAAAGTAATTCAAATAAGAGTTTATAGTGATATGTGAATGGTAAGATCATTATGCAAGTAGTTATCGATTATTTCATAAGAAAGATGTAATGAATTTAATGTCTTTTTGATAGTTTCTTTTGTTATATAAGTAATGTTGCTTTTTTTAATATTGAGTTTGCTTTTTTTTGTTAAAAGGTTGAACAGAATTTGTTTTTTTGCTGCAAGACACATGTATTGAATTTGATTTTTTAAGTAAATTTCATGGTCTTTCATTTCTATATTAAAGGCTCCTGATGCAACAATTGAATCAAATTTGTAGCGATTTGATAGTGTTTTTAAATTCATACATTTAAATGTGCCTGATGGATATGTTCGTTGAGCTCCAACTATCATATTTGCACTTAGGTCTATTCCTGTATAATTTATAGTGCTTTGTTGAACTTTTAAAAAATTGTAAAAATCTCCATATCCGCAGCCTACATCGCAAAGGGTTTTGCTGATTGGACTGATTTGGTTGTAAATAACTTCAAATCGTTTGTATTGATTATGTTGGGATTGCCATTGTAGAGCTTCAATGGAATAGCTAAATTGATTTGATCTGTGATTAAAATATTGTTCAATATCTTTTTCTGTAGCTGGATGGTGTTGTTTAGTTAACACGTGTAGTCGATTTCACTATATACTCAGCAATTTGTACAGCATTTAATGCAGCACCTTTTTTTAAGTTATCAGCTACTATCCATAAATCTATCGCATTTTCTGACGATATATCTTTTCTAATTCTTCCGACATAAACATCATCTTTACCTGCAACGTCTTTTGGGGTTGGGTAGGTTAATGTTGCTGGGTCATCAAGAACAGTTACTCCGTTAAATGCATCTAAAATAGTTTTAAGTTTTTCAAGATCAATGGGTTTGGTAGTTTGAATATTGACGGCTTCGCTATGGGAAATAAAGACAGGAACTCGTACAGCTGTAGCGGTGACGTTTATTGACGAATCAAGGATTTTTTTTGTTTCTTCAATCATTTTCATTTCTTCTTTGGTATATCCATTATCTTGAAATACATCTATTTGAGGAATAACATTAAAGGCTATTGAATGAGGGAAAACAGTTGGATCATTGCTTTTTCCACTTAAATTGTCACGAGTATGCGATTCAAGTTCTTGTAGAGCTTCTTTTCCTGCCCCAGAGACAGATTGATATGTTGAAATAACCACTCTTTCGATATTAAATTCATCATGAATGGGTTTAAGGACCATAACAAGTTGGGCTGTAGAACAGTTTGGATTTGCAATGATTCCATTATGAGTTTTGAACGCATCTCCATTAACTTCTGGAACAACAAGAGGAACATCAGATTTCATTCTAAAAAATGATGTATTATCTATAACAATAGCTCCCGATTTTGCAGCAATAGGTGCATATTTTTCTGATACTGATGACCCTGCTGAAAATAGTGCAAAGTCTATGTTTTCAAATGATGATTCTGTTAATTCTTTTACTTTAATAGGTTTTTGGTTGAATAGTAACACTTGGCCTGCTGATTTTTTTGAAGCTAGTAAATGTAAATTTTCAATTGGAAATTGTCTTTTTTCTAAAATATCTAATAATTCTTGTCCTACTAAACCTGTGGCTCCGACAATGGCTACATTAAATTTTTTCATGTTGTGCACTCCTGTTTTTCAAGAATTAAATTTTAGTTTTTAGCTGATTGAATTATAAATTTCAATTTTATTATGTGGAGACTTTAGCAGAATTATACGTGTTTTTGAAGATTTAACTGATTTTTTTTGTTGGTTATTGCTTTGTATATTATTAATCCAACCCAAATAAGTACTAATGAATAAATGATACAATATGTTGGAGCAATATCAACTATTAGTGCCATGCTTAGTCCTATTAAAGATCCTACAAAACCAATAATCCATGCAAAGATGAGTTGAGTTTTCATTGTTTTAAAGAATAAATTAGCGGACATAATAGGAATGACAAGATAGGTGAACACCAATAAGACCCCTGCCATTTTTACTGAAGACGTTACAACAAGGCCAAATATGATATAAAAAATAAAGTTTTCTATAGATGATGATGATTGAATAAATTTTTTATGACATTTAAATAATATTAAGCCAATAATAATATAGATAATGTAGGCAGCTATCACTTCGGAAGATTGGATAAATAAAAGGTGCCCTGATAACATGTCATCGAGATGATGTCCTTCCATGCCTGTACTAGATATAATGCCTGTAGTCAGAGCTGTGGCAGATATATACAGGATACCAATGACGGCTTCTTGTTGGTTTGTTTCTGGGAAAATAGGTTTTAGTGTAATTAATATTAAAGCAGCAATGACAGTAAACAAAAAACCACTAATAAACAGTAATATGTCGGATTCTATGTCCATAGCAATGGCACTTAAATAGCCCAAGGCTGCCCACTGCGCCAAAGCAATATCTATAAAAAGAATACCTCGTTTAAGAACAAAGGCTCCAAAATATACATGTATTAGAACTAAAATTATAATGACTAATAATGGTAAAAATAAAATTGAGATCATCTCAATAGATTATCAAATAATGAATCAAAAAGTTCAATATAGGTATTTATTTTGTTGTCACCAACGTTTGTCGATGCGTAAACAAAGGTTCCCTCAATATCTCTAGCAAATATTTTGCCGTCATGAGTTGGAAAATAGTTTGCAGTTAAGATAATAGTTTTTTTATGATCTGTTTTAATTATATTTTTTAGTTTATTTAAATGTTTTAAACTTGGTTTGATTCCTGGAAGTGGTTCAAGTGTTCCAATATGGATTAAATTGAATTCATCAAAAAAGTATGACCACGTTTTGTGATATGTTATGAAATGTGTATTTTTTAGAGATTTAGCTTTAATTTTCCATTCATATATTTTTTTTGATAATTTTTCTTTAAATAAAAACATGTTTTTTTCATAAATAGATTTGTTTGTAGGATCAATTTTTTGGAGTTTGTCTTTTATTTGTTCGGCGATTATGATGCCATTTTTGGGACTGAGCCAATAGTGAGGATTGCCATGTTTATGAACATCACCATGACTTCCATCAAGTTTTTCAGTAGGAATTTCTAGTTTATTAATTTTTTCGGAAGGATCTAAGTATCCCAATTCGTTAGGATATATTTTTTTGTTTTTTGCAACTTGAATCAAACTATCAATATATGAGTCTTGCCCCATACCTAATCTAATAATTAAATCAGCTTTTTTAACTTTCAAAACCATGGATGGTTTCGGAATGATATTGTGAAGATTTTTACTTCCTTTAATTAAGGATTCAACTTGAACAAGATCTCCACCGATTTCTTTAGTTATCGAAGCAAAGTCATCTGTTATAGTGACCACTTTTAAAGGAGTGGTCGCTATTATAGATGTTGCAAAGAGTATGAAAATGCCTAAAATAATTGGGTTCATTTTATTGTAAAATATGAGAATGAGGACCCATTCCAAAGAGTAGTTTCACTGAAACGGAGTCTTCTATGTGTTCTCCTGTTGTATATTGAATTCTAAATTTTGTGGTTTCTGTTAATTGTTTTGTTAAGGACAAAGCTAGCTCATTTATTTTAACGCCTTCATCTCCGTGAGTTCCAAGAGTTGCATAACGTAACCCTGCTTGTAGGTATGAGTTGTGTTTATATATAAGACTTGCGAAGTATCCAGATTGTTCTTCTCTAGATTCACCTTCATCTCCATACGTTGCTTGATACAATTCAGTCTGAAATTTTAAATGTTTTTCATGTCCAAGTTCTTGGAGTAATGTTAGGTCTATACCCATTAATTGTTGCTGATCATCAGATTCGGTCTCAGTTGCATTTCCTAAAACATAATTTAATCCTAATTCTAATTCATTTTTACTATTTAGTTCGAACGAATTCCATAACCGACCTGTAAAAATTTTATTTTCGTATTCAACATTTGCATGTGCTTCGCCCTCTTCTTCCTCTTCAGCAATGGCTTGATAGGCGCCTAATTCTATTTGACTAAAAAAAGATAGAGGTAGGAGATAATTGATACTTCCTCCTTCTCCAGCTAGGTTGTGATGCAACCCAAAAAACTGTTTTGAAACAATAGATCTATCAGCAAAGTCTAATTGCTCAGGATGTAGTTGATTGATTTTTCCTACATTTAAGAATTTTTTACCTAAGATTGCTCCAATTCCAATATTACTTTTAGAATTTGGTAGTAAAATATCCAAAAGATTTGAAAATGTTAAATACCCTTCTTCGAGTTCGTATTTAAAATGACCTTCTTCATTTTTGTGAAGAGCAGTAAAGAAGTCTGCTTTAATTGAAGGATATAGATAATGTTGAAAAGCAAATTCAATTTCGTTAATTTTAAAAGACTTTTCTGACTCTGAATAACGTGCTTCGTATTGGCCAAGAACAGATATGTCAGGAAGTTCTGTTACTTTATTTGTTTGTCCTATCACTGCTCCTGATAATAGTAGAATAAAACATAATTTATTAAATAGTTTCAATTTTTTCTCCTTGAATGAATAATTTCTATAGAGTTTAAACTATTTTTTTTATTAACGCAACTTCGTTGCTTTATATATTTAAGATATTTTCTAAGCCGTAAATTAAGCCAGATGAAGAAGTTGTGGCTTTGATAGCCAAGATAAGTCCTGGCATAAAGGCTTCACGAGAAATGGTATCATGTCTAATGGTTAGACTTTGTCCAGTGGTTCCAAAAATAACTTCTTGATTGGCAATGACTCCTGGAATTCGAATTGCATGGATAGGAATATTGTTGACTTGAGCACCTCGTGAACCTGGTATCAATTCTTTTTCGTTTAGGATATCTTTATTGATTGTTTTATTATTTTCATTGATGAATTGAGCTGTTTTAATGGCTGTTCCGGATGGAGAATCTGCCTTTTTGTCATGATGATATTCGATAATTTCACATCGTTCCATAAATTTTGCAGCTTCTTTTGAAAATTGCATCATTAAAATGGCGCTAATGGCAAAATTAGGACAAATTATAATGGTTTTGTTATGTTTTGTAGCAATGTTGCGAAGTTCAGTAATATGTTCTTCGGTTAACCCTGTTGTTCCTACTACAGCATGTGCATTATTTTCTAAAATCGTTTTGCAGTTTCCAAACACTGCTGAAGGGTGTGTTAAATCAACAACAACATCTGCTTGAGTTGTTTGGATTGTTTCTTGAAGATTGTCGTTGATGTCTATATCTGCAATGAGTGTTAGTGATGGATCGTTTTGGATTGCTTTGACAGCTTCTATCCCCATTTTTCCTTTTGCACCATTAACTATAATTTTTGACATTAATTTATTGTAGGAGTGTTTGTGTTATAGTTCAAGATAAGGTTTAAGGGTTTATAAGATTACTTTTTACGAGATAATGATTTTGACCATATTTGTATATTACGTTCTTTTCCAGTAGCTTGAGTATCTTTTTTTTCGGCCAAGATTCTTAATGGATTATGATCTGTGTCTCTTGCCATTACTTTAAATGATAATCTGGGTATATGTTCTTTAATTATAGTATTTAATTCATTTTTTAATTTATCTTCATTCATTGTTGGATTTTGCTTAAACTCTTCAATTGCTTTTTTTAATTGATTTTTTAGATTTGTTTTTGAGTCTTGATTAATTTGATCGTCAGGAATTCCATCAATTAGTTGATCAACTAAAACATCACTTTTGATCAATGGGTCATTTACAATTAACACAACTTCAATCTTACATTGTGTTTTTTTTAAAATAGTTTCATAAGATTTTAATCCTTCATTTCCAATTTTTACAGCTTGGGAGATACCCTTTTGAGTCATATAAGGTTGACCTTCCGTTGGGGGAGTGTCTGTATGTTTTTTTAGTAGAAGATTTATACCGCAGTCAGGACAGTGTTCTGCAAGAAATAAAGGGATAGATCTGTCTTTTTCAAATTTGGGTGATAGTAATGTTACTTCAACATTATTAAGTCTATTTATTAGACTATTATTATTTTCATCAGTTATTGGTATGTCATGTATTTTTTTATATGTTTCTGCAATAATTTGTAATATAAGTGCACCGCCCATTGAATGACCAATTAATTTTATTTGTTTATCATTTTGTAATAGCTTAATTAATTTAGTTGCTTGTTCATCAATAAATTTCTTTATTTCCTCAGGTGATATATTTTCTGGAACTTGGTCGCCGTGTCCAGGCACTACGGGAATTGTGACATTGCAGGCTTCATCTTCCTTCATTGAATTTTTAGTCTTTGGTTGAGGATTCTGTGGTAAATTACTTAAGATCTGCATTGTTGTATCTGGTGTCGTTGTATACCCACCTACTATGATCACTTCTTTTTCACTATCAACTTGGTTTGGAATACATATTTCTTCTGTTGGTTTTTTTTGAGTTTTAATTTTTGCACAACATAAACATGATGCAACAAAATCTACTTGTTCTAGATTATTAGTCTTTTTACTACATGAAAGGTTAACAACCCATGAATGGACATAGCTTATATTATTCATATTTAATTATCGTATAATGTCTTTAAAGAATTTACTTTTTTTTATAATTTGTGTTTGAATATAATTTTCGATGCTTGTTATGTCTTTATTTTCAGTGTGAACAACGTGTATTCTGTTTTGATTTAATTCAGCTTGTTTTATAAAAGCTTCTCTTACTTTTGTATGAAAACTAAGTTCTTCTTGCTCAAAACGGTCTAATGCTGCACGTTTGCTTGCACGTTGCAGTCCTGTTTTGGGGTCGCAGTCTAGTAGAATAGTTATGTCTGGAGTTAAGTTGATAATTGAATTCAGTTGATCGATAAATTGTTTTGGTAATCCTCGACCTGCACATTGATAGGCATAAGTTGAATCAATGTAGCGGTCGCAAATGACAATGTTATTATTGCTTAACGCTGGTTTAACAATTTGTTCAACATGTTCTGCACGGTCTGCATAAAATAAAAGCAGTTCGGTGTATGAATGTGAAAAGGTTGTGGTTGGATTTAAAATCATTTCACGTATATGTTGTCCAAAAGATGTTCCCCCTGGTTCCTTTGTCACTACAACGGTGTGCTGTTGAGCTTCTAAATAGGTTTTTAGACGTTCGATTTGTGTTGTTTTTCCAGACCCTTCAATGCCTTCAAACGTGATAAACATCATTAAATTCTTGGATAGACACGAAGTCTGCGATTTGGATCTTCTCCAACACTCATCGAGTTTAATCCAAATTTTTGAGCAACTTTATGTTGAATTGTACGTAAATAATTTGGTTTGGGGGATAATTCTACAAATCGACTTTCACTTAGTACTCTTTTACATGCAATTTCTGCTTCAATTTCTGCTTCCTTTTTAAGTTCGTCTTCAGATTCGGTTAATTTAAATAATGATCGTAGAAACTTTGTAATATCTTTATTGTCTTGTGAAGGAATGACATGAACAGGGATATTGTGAGTTTTGGCTAGTTGACTTACTTTTGATTTTGGACCAACTTTTGATTTAATTGTTAATATTAAGTCAGCTTCTGTAATGTCTTCAGCTATGTGAACAGGAACTTGAAGAGATTTATATAACATATTTAGTCTTTTTTCATTAATTCCAAATGAAAAAATAGTTTTGTGATTGCCACTTAAAATACTTTTTGCTTTTTGTCTTGTTGTTTGGTTTAGCTCTTCTTTGTGTTCATTAACAGTTAAATCCTCTGTTATACTTCGTTTTCTGATAGAAGGCTCTAGCGGGTCAGCGTTTAGGATAGCATCGATATGTGTTGCAACTGGATTATAGATGGCAAACACATCTCTTGCTCTTATTTCGATAATAACATCAAATGTTGGAGGTGCTTTTCGTTCTAATATTGTTTTAGATGTTCCTCTAAACTTGGCTTCTTCATCGCCTAATGTAACACTTTGAAATCCTCCTATTAAATCGCATAATGTAGGATTTTTTATTAAATTCTCTATTTGATAACCATGAGCAGTTGCAACCAATTGAACGCCTCTTTCGGCAATAGTTCGACTTGCTTTTGTTTCTTCTTCTGTTCCAATTTCATCTACAATAATGACTTCTGGCATATGATTTTCAACAGCTTCAATCATGATACTATGCTGTTTGTCAGGTGATGGAACAGGCATTCTTCGAGCATAGCCAATGCCTGGGTGTGGAATGTCTCCATCTCCAGCAATTTCATTCGAGGTATC
Source organism: Rickettsiales bacterium (assembly GCA_038120575.1). Classification (GTDB taxonomy): domain Bacteria; phylum Margulisbacteria; class Marinamargulisbacteria. Next base: position 10,429 of record JAYOLY010000005.1, on the reverse strand, counting down.
AACAACGACAACACGTTTATGTGCAGCTGTTGATAGTACTCGAGCAACTTCTCTTAATATAGTGGTTTTTCCGATTCCAGGAGGCCCTAAAAATAAGCAATTTTGACCACTTTCAACAATGTCTTGAATGATATCAACAGTTCCTTCAATAGCTCGACCTATACGGCATGTTAGTCCAATAATTTTTCCAGACCGATTTCTTATGCCAGATATTCTATGAAGTGTTCGCTCTATTCCAGCTCTGTTATCTGTATTAAAATTTCCAATTCGTTTTGTTACGCCATCAATGTCTTCTTGCGAAATTTCACCTAATTCTTCAAGCCTGAAAACGGTATGAGAAAACCGGACTTCTGGACAAAACCCTAAATCCATTACAATTTCTATTAGAGATGTTAAATTATTGTATTCAATTAAATGCTTTTTTAATCTATCTGGTAATAAATCAAATAATAATTTCAGGTCGTCTACTTTTCCTATTAGATTTTTTTTCATTTTTTGTTCCTTTTATTTAGAATTTTTAGTGTTGTAGTTGAGGGTTTGAAATTAACTGTCGTTTGTTCTGGTAATATAATCTCTTCTTTTGTAACGGGATGTAATACGCGTCTACTTGCTTTTTGAGTTAGTTTAAATGAACCTATATTTTTTAAGTTAACTTTATGTCCTAATTTAATTTTTTCTATTATAATGTCAAAGCAATCTTCAACAAAAAATGTTGCTTTTTTTGTGCTCCAATTAAACTCTTTTGCTAGAAGTTTGATGATGTCTTTTTTATTCATTTTAACTTAGAGCTATTTCCGTTCGTCCTGTAATAGCTTGCTTTAATGTAATTTCGTCTGTGTAGTCAATATTAGCTCCCATTGGAAGACCGTGTGCCAATTTTGTATATTTAATTTTGAATGATTTAAGTAATGAGATTAAATACATTGAGGTTGTATCGCCTTCAACACTTGGATTAATTGCTAAAATAATTTCGTTAAATGAGTGTTCTTTTATTCTAGATAAAAGTTCATTAATTCTTAGCGATTCCGGATCAATGTTGTCGAGTGGAGAAATTAGTCCTCCTAGTACATGATATAAACCATTGTAGGCATTTGATTTTTCAAGAGAAAAAATATCCTTAGGATCAGCAACAATACATAATTTTTGTTTGTCTCTTGTAGAATTTGAACATATAAAACAAGTTGGCTCAAATGAAATGTTATAACATATTCGACAATACCGAATATTTTTTTTTGTAAGTGTGATTTCAGTTGTCAGTTGATTTACTTCATGTTGAGAGATAGATAAAATATAAAACGCTAATCTCTCTGCAGACTTTTGGCCGACCCCTGGAAATTTTTTAAATTGATTAACAAGACCAGTTAATGGATTCACAATTTATGTAAGACCAGGTATATCTAATCCTTGAGATACTTTTGATAATCTACTTGATGCTAATGTTTTTGCTTTTTTTGCAGCATCATTAAATGCATCTGTAATTTCTTTTTCTACAGCTTTTTTTTCTTTTTCGCCTTTAGTACCAGTTGCAAGTAGTTCTGGAGAAACTTGAATGCCTAAGCATTTTAATTCACCATCGAGTAAAACTTTTACAGTTTTAGATGAATTTTCGCCAAGGATTTTTTCATTTTTTAAAGATTTTTGAACATCTTCCATTTCTTTTTTCATCTCTTTAGCTTTTTTAACTAAATTTCCCATTTCTTTAAATTTACCAAACATTTTTTTCTCCTTGATTTAACTCATTTCTTTATATTTTTGCATTAATAAATTATCAATGCAAGATGAATAGACACCTATAATATACTTCCGTCAAACATGCTTACAATGGTGTTTACAGAAGAGGATGACTTTTCTTCAGTGTTTTCTGAAGAGGAAGAGATAGCGTCTATTTTATTTTGGGTTGATTCTTCGGTTGGTTTCGTAGAATTATTGATAGATTCATCAAATGTTATGTTGTAATCTTGATTTAATTCTTTTTTAATAAACTCTTTGATTAACTCTATTTGATTTGGTTCTTTTAATTTTTCAAAGAAAAAGCTAAATGATTGCTGAAGTTTAATTGTTAAACAGTTGTTTTTATTACGTATTATTTTTGAGTTTCTGATCATCGAAAATGTAGCTGGTTTTTCTTTACGAATGTTGTCTAGTATGGCTTCCCATGATTTATTGATATCAGATTCTGTAGGTTGTGTTTGCTGTTGGCTGTTGGATGTGGAAATTGGATTGTTAATGCTGTTTTCTTCTTTAGTCATTGAGGGTTTTGGTTCAATTTTAACATCAGGTTTTTGGATTACTGGTGGAGGCGTAGGTTTTTCTGCATGAATGGGTTGTATTGTTTGATTTTGAATTGTAGAAGGTGGCGTTGGTTGAGTTTTTATTGAAGGTGTTGTTTTTTTAAACACTAACTCTTCGTTATTATCTTGCGTAATAAATTGAATTAATCGTATTTGAATTAAAAGTTCTGGGTTTGAAAACCACCGTGTTTCAGATTCAATTTTAGCAAATGTTTCTAATAAATCTGCAGTTTCTTTTAAGTTAGATTGTGAGGCTAACGAAATTATTTGATCTTTATAAAGTTTGATAACTTCATCGTTATTACATTGTTTGGCTAAAATATTTTTTCCAATTTCAATGCAGTCATGAATGAGTTGAAATGGATTAATTCCAGCACTAAAAATGTCGTTTAATAATTGGTGTGTTTTATCGTTATCTTTTTTAAATAATGAATCAAATAACAGTAAAACTTGATCCGATTTAGCAGCTCCAAGTATATCAAGAATGTCGGTATTCGAAATTGTGTTACCTTTGAATGAATAGATTTGGTCAAACAAAGATAGTGCATCTCTCATGCACCCTGAAGAATTTTGACTGATAATAGACAAACCTTCATCAGAGATAGAAATTTGCTCTTCTTTGCAAATATGGCGTAACTGACTTTCAATTTCTGAATGTGTTAGATTTCGAAAGCGAAGATGTTGGCAACGAGAATGAATGGTGATAGGAATTTTATGAGGTTCTGTTGTTGCAAGTACGAAAATTGTATGGCTTGGTGGTTCTTCTAATGTTTTAAGTAGTGCATTAAATGCACCTGTGCTGAGCATGTGTGCTTCGTCAATAATGTAAAATTTAGTTTTACATTCTACAGGAGCAAAGTTTACTTTGTCGTTTAAGTCTCGAATATTATCTACTCCAGTGTTGGAAGCTGCGTCAATTTCCACAATGTCTACGCAGAGTCCTTTTGTAATTCGAGTACAAATGGCATTATCAAGAGTATCAAATTGATTTTCTTCTTGAAATGTATTGACTGCTTTGGCAAAAATACGAGCTATACTTGTTTTCCCAGTTCCACGGGGGCCAGAAAAAATGTAAGCATGAGACAGCCGTTTGTTGCTGATAGCGTTTTTTAAGGTATCTACGATGTGAGTTTGACCACATATTTCATTGAAATTTTGAGATCTATATTTTCTGTAAAATGTAAGTCGCGACATGACTATATAGTAGCTTAATCCAGGACTTTTTTTAAGTAGAATATTGTTGTAAATGAATTTTTGTTTAATGTTTTTATTATTTATGTTTTTTTGGTACTCTTTTTTGTTATGACAATTGTTTTATTTGGTTCTGAGGGGATGTTGGGGGCTGAATTTAATCATTATTTTAAACATAAAAATAGACGTGTAAACGCTTTAGATTTTAAACAGTGTGATATTACAGACAAGATCTCTTGTAGGACTGTTTTGTCTCAAGGTAATGTCACACTTGCGATAAATTGTGCGGCATTTACCCAGGTTGATGATTGTGAAAATCAACAAGAAAAAGCATATTCAGTCAATGCTTTAGCCGTTGAAAATATTGCACAGCTATGTTCTGAATTTGATATTCCTTTAATTCATTTTTCCACCGATTATGTTTTTGATGGAAAAAAAGATACACCGTATTGCGAAGAAGATGGTTGTAACCCATTAAATTATTATGGATTTACAAAGTTTCAATCAGAGCAATATATACAAACACATTGTAAAAAATATTATATTTTTCGTATTCAATGGGTTTATGGAGAATGGGGGAATCATTTTATAAAAACAATGTTGTCATTGGCGGCTGTTAAGGATGCGATTGATGTTGTTGATGATCAACTAGGAACGCCAACGTGGACTAGGTCAATTGTTTATCAAGTTATGAAAGCAGTAGAGTTAAACTGTGACTATGGTGTATATCATTTAAGAGATAATGGAACGTGCAGTTGGTATGAATATGCTTCATTGTTGGTTTCTAGACTTAATTTAAAGCTAGTTATCAATCCTATTGAGTCATCTTTGTTTAAACGTCCTGCTGAACGTCCATTGAATGGGGTTTTAAATACATTAAAATTGCGTCAAGCTATTGATTTTCAACCTGATTCTTGGCAAGATCAGGTTAATAAATTTTTAGGAGTTTTTTAAATGACACGAATTGTTTTTGCTTCAGATCACGGTGCTTTTGAGTTGAAAAATGACCTTATTTTATATTTAAAATCCAAACATAATCTAGAGTGTATTGATTGTGGTGTACATGATGCATCTTCGGTTGATTATCCTGATTATGCAGATAAAGTTGTTCAAACGATATTAGATCAACAAGCAGATTTGGGTATTTTATGTTGCGGGACAGGTATTGGAATTAGTATTCGAGCTAATCGATACAAAGGCATTCGGGCAGCTTTAGTATATGACGATTTTACTGCTGAAATGGCTAAAGCTCATAATAATGCAAACATACTTTGTTTTGGTGGAAGAACAACAACGTTGGCTGATGCAAAACAATATGTTGATAAATGGTTAACTACACCTTATGAAGGTGGGCGTCATCAACGTCGACTAGATAAATTAGATCAGTAAGTAATTAGCTTAGTGTGATCTAATTATGTCCAACGTATTTGTATCCAGGGCGTATAATTCGTTTTCCTGATAGTGATTCTTCAATTCTATGAGAACACCATCCTACACAACGGGCCATTGCAAATAATGGTGTGTATAAGTTTACTGGAATATTTAAGCAGTCGTAAACAAATCCTGAAAAAAAGTCGACATTAGGTGAAATGATTTTTGAAGACCCTTTAATTTTTGAAAAGACTTTTGGACCTAATTCTTCTATTAATAAATACATTTGATATTCTTTTTGTTTATTTTTTTCGATTGAAATTTTTTCTGCAAGATGTTTGATGGCTAATGCTCTTGGATCTGATTTTGTATAGACTGCATGGCCTAATCCATATATTTTTCCAGTTTTATCTCCAGCTTCTTTTCTAACAATTTTTTCTAGGTAATTTTCAAGCTCTGAAGAGTTTGTGATATCTGATACATGTTGTTTGATATCATCTATCATGGTCATAACTTGGCTATTTGCAGCTCCATGAAGGGGACCTTTTAAACTGGCAACAGAGGCTGCGATTGCAGAATAAATGTCTGTGCCACTTGATGACACTACTTTCATACTAAATGTAGAGTTGTTTCCTCCTCCATGTTCAGCGTGTAAAATGAGACACATGTCCATGATATGAGCCTGCATTGGATCAATTGCTTGCCCTTCAAAAAGAGTATGCAAAAATGCTTCAGCGGAAGACATTTTAGGTTCAGCGGGAATAAGTTTGAAATTTTCTTTGTAAGATGCAAGATAGCTGTAGCTTAAAATTAATGGTAATTTTGCGATAACCCTTGTTGCTTTAAGAAAGTTGTCGAATGGATCTAGTGAATCAGGGTTTTCATCAAAGTTATACAATGCACTAATGCATGTTTGAAGTTTGTTCATAATGTTTTTACCAGGTAATTGCTCAATGATGTTGGTGATAATTTTTGTAGGAAGTTGACGGTTATTATCCATGTAATGTTTAAAGGCATCAAATTCTTCATCTGATGGAAACTCTCCAACTAAGAGTAAAAAAGCTATTTTTTCAAAGTTAAAATGATGACTATCTATGTGATTTGTCATGATATCTGTTAGCTTGATACCTCTGTATTTTAAAATTCCTTCAATGGGTAGAATATCACTTTCTTTTTTTTGGGTTCCTACAACAGAACTTATGTGAGATAGTCCAGCTAATACACCACTTCCATCTTGATTACGTAGACCTCTTTTGACGTCAAATTTATTGTAAAGTTCTTGATCGATAGTATTGTTTTTTATAATTTTTTCTTTTAGGTTTTCTAATTTTTTTTCCAACATGGTAGTCCTTTTATTATGTGTATAAGATTATTGTCATTTTACACTTTTTTTTAATCTTGTACTATGGAGTCTTTTTTGTTTTTCAGGTAGACTTTTTTTATGAATTCATTAAAATCAAAAATCAATAAAACTGAATGGTTAGAGTTGCTTATATCTTGTGCAGATCAAGCTGATGATATTGCATTGCATTATTACAACAAAGTTGATTTATCTATTACCGAAAAAGATGATAAATCTGTTGTCAGTGAAGGAGATTTGGCTATTGAAAAAGCAATCAGAGAAAGATTGAAAAATGAGTGTCCAGAGCTTGAAATTTATGGAGAAGAGTTTGGTTCATGTGATATTAAAGCTCCATTAAAGTTAATTATTGATCCTATTGATGGGACATCTAATTTTGTCCGTAAAATTCCAATATTTGGGTCTTTGTTGGCAATTGAGTTAGATGGTGAAATTATTGCTGGAGTTGTCTCAAACCCTGTAACAAAAGAGCGTTGGTATGCAACTAAAGGTGGTGGAGCTTTTTACAATGAAACTCAAATTAACGTTTCAAAAGTTAGCTCCATAGAGTTGGCTCAGGCTTTTTATGGGAGTTTATTTGGAAGAGAAGCTCGTGGAAATACAGAGCAGTTAATGTCTTTGCTTTCTAGAACTAAAAGACAACGAGGAATTGGGGATTTTTTAATGCATATGTGGGTGGCTACAGGATATGGGGAATTTGGAATTGATTTTAATCTAAAGCCATGGGATTTAGCCCCATTAGGAATTATTGTGGAAGAAGCTGGGGGACAAGTGACTGCTGTTAATGGGGATGCATTTGATATTTATGAAGGTTCCATTTTAACGTCTAATTCAATGTTTCATGATCAACTTGTTTCAATTTACAATGTTGTTAAATCTTAATTATTTGTGACTTAATAATTTTTTTCTAGTTATCTAAGTTGAAATCTTGTAAAATAGGAATTGATTTTTGCCGAAGTGGCGGAATTGGTAGACGCGTTGGTCTCAAAAATCAATGAGCTTTATGCTCGTGCCGGTTCGATTCCGGCCTTCGGTACCAAGGAATATAGTGTGTTAAAAACTATCTCAGGATTAAATAAATATATTCGTCCGTATTATTTCCATCTACTATTTGCAACGTTTGTTGCTTTGTTATTTGCTTTAAGTAATGTTTATTTTCTTCCACTAGTTCGTGATATTTCCAAAGAAATTTCAAAGCAACGAGTTGCTGGTTTTAATTGGCAAATGGTGAATTTGATTGTTTTGTGGACGATACGTGTTGTGACTCAATTTGGTCAACAATATTTAACCGCATGGATTAGTCATCGAATTTTAATTGATATAAAACAAGGATTATTTAATCATTATCAACTTGTATCTCAACACTTTTATTCCAATTGGAGGTTAGGAGATCTTTTAGCTCGTTTATTTGATGATTCTGTAAAAGTTCAACAAGCTATTATGAAAGTGTTTTCGTCGTTATTGCCGCAAACATTAACTTTGGTGGGGGTTATAATTTATTTGTCTATGATGAGTTGGACACTGACTATTTTTACTCTTATATCTGTTCCATTATTTGTTTTTGTTATTTCTTACTTTACAAATATTGTTAAAAGGATTGCAATTAAAATACAAGAAAAAATTTCAACAATAACTCATCTTGCTCAGGAGTCTTTAATGAATATTAAAGTGATTCAGGCGTATACATTGGAATCTTTTTTTATAAAAAAATTTAAAACTGTTAATCATCATAATATGACTTCATCTATGATGAGTATCAAGTTTACGTATTTTAAGAGTATGCTTGAATTATTTCTTCAAGGATGTGTATTTATTTTATTGATATTTGTTGGGGGAACGCTTGTTTCTCTGGATCAAATGACAGGGCCTGAATTGATTTCGTATTTTCTTGGCTGTGGGTTGCTTATAGATCCTATTTTAGCTTTTTCAAGTTCATTTTCATCTTTGGCTCAAGCTATTATTTCTTTAAATCGTATTAATGATGTATTGGCTCAATCTCCAAGAATTTTTGATCAACCAGCAGCTATTGATCATGATATTAAAGGAGTTGTTGAATTTAAAAATGTGTCCTTTCAGTATGTTAAGACAGGAGAAAAGGTGCTAGATGATATTAGTTTTTCTGTAAAACCTGGTGAAATGATAGCTATTGTAGGTTTATCTGGAGGGGGAAAAAGTACGTTGATTGATATGATTCCACGATTTTATGATCCGTTGCACGGAGATATTTTTATTGATGAAATTAATGTAAAAGATTTTCAATTATTCTCTTTAAGATCTCAAATGGGTATGGTTTTGCAAGATAATTTATTATTTAGCGGTACGATTTATGACAATATTCAGTTCGGGAATTTAAATGCAACAAAGCAGCAGGTCATTGATGCTTCAAAGATGGCAAATGCTTTTAATTTTATTCAAGAGTTTCCACAAGGTTTTAATACTCAAGTTGGCGATCAAGGAAAGCGTTTATCTGGAGGTCAACGTCAGCGTATTTCCATAGCGCGTGCTTTCTTGAGAGATCCCAAAATTCTAATTTTAGATGAAGCAACATCTGCATTAGATTCCGAATCTGAGCAAGTTGTGCAAGATGCTCTGTCTGTCTTGATGAGAGGACGAACTACTTTTGTTGTTGCTCATCGATTGTCGACAATTAAAAATGCTGATCAAATTTTGGTGTTGGATAAAGGACGTTTAATTGAGTTTGGAAATCATGAGGCATTATTGGCGAATAAAGGAAAATATTTTGAACTTTATTCGATACAATTTTCGTCTTAGCAATACTATTTCATGACAGTTACCCTAGTTTATATTATTCAAAATCAATTACCTTTTTTAAAAAAGCATTTAGCACATAATCTCAAGTCGTTAAGTTGCTCTACATCAGTAGATTGTTTAATTATTGATGATGGATCTGTGGATGATCTGAAGCTTTATTTAGACGTTCATTTTCCTGATGTTCGATATGTGAAAAATTTATTTCAGGAAGGGTTTTCTTCATCATTTCAAAAAATATTATCCACAATTAAATCCGAATTTTTCATGATTCTTGATCCTGCTATTCGAATTGATTATTGTGATTTAAGTTCGATTTGTAACACAATGAAACAACAATCCTATTTTGTTTCAACGTTGCCTGTAAAACAATCTGAAACTAGCCAGTCTTCTTTTTTTAGACTATGTTTTCAGCAAGGTCGGTTAGTGATTAAGCAATCATTATGCTCTTTGATTGAACCTATTAAGTCGAGTTTGCATGTGTCAGAGGCAATGGTGTTTGATACCAGACGATATTTAATTGTAAATAATCATTCGTCTGTTTATTTTACGCCGTTTTTTTCTTTATTTGATAGCATTTATAATGCATCATTGTTGGGCTGGCAGGGTCAAAATGTGTCATCATGTTCATTACATAAATTGTCTAAAACAGACCACTTTTATTCATATCGGCATGAGTTTGAAGATATGTTACGAGATGAATTTAGTTTTATTTGGCTAAATATAAGATCATTTAAATTATTGTGTCGTCATTTTGTTGCATTATTGTATGTTGTTTTTGGTTTTAAAATTAGAGATTTTAAGGCATTAATCGTTCATTTTGTTTTATGGCCATTTATTGCACCTAAACGTGTTTTTTTTAGGTGGAAATCTTTAAGAGATATTGATGTGTTGTCATGATTTTGTTTAAAAAGGGTTTTATTGATGTTTCAATCTAAAATTAAGTTTAATTCGAACAAGTCTTTTGTTTTTATTTTATCTGATGATCTTGTTGAAGTTGCTTATTTTCGTCTTTTTTTGTCTTTTATGACAATGATATTTCCTAATTATTCTTATGTTGTTCTGGCACCATTGTCGGTGATTTATTTACTGGATAATTGTTCTGACTTTGTTACTGTTCATGACATTGAAACGGTTGAAAAGATAGACTCTATCCAAAGAGATGTTAATGTTGTTTTTTCTTTTTCAGCAAAAAAAGACATCATATTATTTTTTAATTCTTTTTTTGATGGAAAATTTATTTCTTTTTCAGCTGTTCATGTTAAAGAGGTTGAAACTTATAAATCTGCTTATACGTCTAAAAAAGAGATTATATTTTTCTCTGTTTTTGATTGGTTAGGGCTATCTATTGAAGATATATTGTTTTTTTATAATCATGCTCATTTAAAAAAAGAGTCTGGGACTGTTTTAGTTAAATTGCTACATAGTGATGGACAGCAATTAATAG
>JAYOLY010000004.1:40755-52116 GCA_038120575.1 Rickettsiales bacterium | reverse complement strand
CATTTTTGTTGTTCAGTGATTGAAGTTGTTGTTGGTAAGAGATTCGGTCTATGTGATGATGATATAACCGATAGGTTTGATTTAGATAGAGAATTAAACAAACTAAAAGAAATAATTTTAGGTTTCGATATTTTTTAAAAAATATGGGTACTATGTGTATACATATTACTATGGCTATAAATAGATTGTTTTTAAACGTTATTGCGCTCAATACACATTCTAAAACAAGAATTTGAGTTGCATAAATTTGAAAATGAGATTTTAATGTCATAATTTTTTTTAAAAATAAAAATATGACGTAATAGGTTTTTTTTCAATATGTCATTTTTATGATTAAATTTAGTGTTCGATAGTTTTTTCATTTGTGATAAAATATGATGTATGTCTAAAAAGAATAAATTAAAAAAAATTTTACTCATTCTTTTTATTTTAGTTCCAGCTATTTCACTATCCATTTTCCTTTACATTAATAAGGATCATATTGGTTTTTCAAGGAAAAATATTAAGCAATCTACCTATATTGTCAATGGAATGACCTGTCAATCTTGTGTCAAAACAGTATCCAATGCTTTAAATGATATGAAATTTGTTTCAAAAGCAACTGTTAATTATGAAGAAAAAACTGTAACAATAAAGTTTAACTTCCTTAAAGTAAGTTATTTTGATTTTAATGATAGGCTTAAAGAAGAGGGTTATACGTTATCATTTCAAGAGAGTCAAAAACTAATTAACTTAAACGCTCCTAGATAATCATGGTCAGATATAATCATTTTTTTTCTAAGCCATTTTATATTATTGGCAGTTTAGTGATTTTGTTTTTTGATGTTGTTAAAGCATTTTTTACGACTCATAAATTATTTTCGAAAGTGATGGATCAATCCTACTTTTTAGGCGTTCGCTCTCTTTTTTCTACAATTCTTACGGCCATGTTTATTGGGATGGTTTTTACGTTGCAAATTGTGACTGAATTTGAAAAATTTGGAGCAAATTATTTGGTTGGAGGAATTGTTGGTTTAGCGATTTGGAGAGAGCTTGGTCCTTTAATTACCGCTGTTGTTGCTTGTGGGCGTATTGGTGCTGCAATTTCTTCTGAAATTGCCACAATGAGAGTTTCAGAACAAATTGAAGCAATAGAATCTCTGTCATTTGATCCGATACATATTTTAATTGCTCCGCGCGTTTTAGCTACGACTATTATGCTTCCACTATTGGTTTGTGTAGCTGATTTGGTTGGTTTTTTTAGTGGGCTTGTTATTGCAAAGTGGATAGGTAATGTGAGTCATTTTGCATATTTTAACTCTGCTCAACTTATGCTTAATTCCTATGATATTATAGGCGGTTTAATAAAAGCTTTTGTTTTTGGGTTTATTTTATCATTAGTGAGTTGTTATTTTGGATATACATCAAACCCAGGAGCAAAAGGTGTTGGGTATGCCACAACTAAAGCTGTTGTTCTTTCGTTGATTTTGGTTTTTATATTAAATTATTTTTTAACGGTGGTTTTATTTTAGTATGTTAGAAATTAAATCTTTATTTAAACAATTTGACACAAAAAAAATTATACATAATTTAGATTTAGTAATTGATAAAGCTGAGCGATGTACAATTATTGGTCCGTCTGGTTCTGGAAAAAGTACCATTTTAAAATTAATTGTGGGGCTGATAAAACCCAACAAAGGGAACATTATAATTGATGGTGTTGATATTACTACTCTAACTGTTCAAGAGCTTAATGAGGTTAGACGTAATATTGGACTGTTATTTCAGTCTGCTGCACTATTTGATTCTATGACAGTTTATGACAATATCGCATTTCCATTAATTGAACATAAAAATTTGTTATCTCAGCATCAAATAAAGAAAAAAATACGTTCTGTTTTAGACATGGTTGAGATGGTTGGTCATGAACAAAAGTTTCCAGAAGAATTGTCTGGAGGTCAAAGAAAACGGATTGGTTTAGCCCGTGTTTTAGTTACAGACCCTTCATTTATATTATATGACGAACCAACAACAGGAATGGATCCAATTTTATCAACTAACATAGAAAACCTTATTAACAAACTATCTTCTGAGTTAGGGGTAACAAGTATTATTGTAACTCATCAGTTATCTACAATTTTTAGAACATCTGATCAAATTTATTATTTGCATCAAGGGCGATTGCTTGATTCTGAAACACCCTCTATGATAGAGACATCAAAAAATGATATTATAAGACAATTCATTAAGGGAGGTCTTGAGTGAAATCAAAAGCAGTTATAGTTGGTTTTTTTACTTTTTTGGTCATTGTTGTAATGGTTTCATTTATGTTGTTTCAAAGCAATATAACAAGACGATTAACAGGTTATTCCTTAACTGCTCGTTTTGATCAGGTTGCAGGACTTATTCGTGGATCTGAAGTTCGATATCGTGGTTTTAGAGTAGGACGAGTGTTAAAAGTACATCCATCACCAGAACATATTGATGCTTCCTTTTGGGTGTCTGGGGATGTTGAAATCACCAAAGGGTCTACTGTAAAGATTATGTTTGATGGATTGGTAGGTGAAAACTATTTGTCGATTGAACCCAATTTAGATACAAAACAACTTGTTTCTAAGCAAGATGTTCTAAATGGAAGATCTGCGTCTGATTTAGCTCATTTTATAGATCTTGGTCATGAAAATTTATTACATACAGAAGCTATTTTAAAGTCTTTAGTTGACTTATTAGATGATGGAAACATTACGAAAGATATCAAAGATATTTTGGCGAGTTTAAATAGTTTGTTTTCCATGGGCTTGTCTATAGTTGGTGAAAATCAAGAGTATGATTTGAAGGTTATTTTGAAAAATATTCAAGAGTCTTCAAGTTCTTTTAATCAATTACTTGAACAATTTTCTGAAGCAGAGATTATAGGCTTACTTGATCAAATTTTATTAGATGTTTCAGATGTATCTTATTCTGTTTCAACTTTATCAGAAGAACTTGAAACTGTAATTAACAAGGATAATATCAATCGTGTTAATTCAACCATTGAAAATATTGAAGATTTTTCTGAAGGATTATCTGGTTTTTTTGGGAAACGACCTAATTCTTCGGATTCCTTTTTGAAATCTGTTTTGAATACGTCAATCATCAATAAAACTGGTGTTTTTTATAATCAAACTAATTCTTTAGGTTATTTTGATTCTGATTTTTTATTTGGTTTGAGTCGATTTAGTTTCATTACAGGAATTAATAGTAGAACTGGAATTGCAAAATTTGATCAATTTCAACAAGGATATTTAATTAATGATCACATCAGAACTAGAATAGGAATTTATCAAAATTCTGAATCGTTTGGTATAGATTATTTAGATTTTTTTCGTTCAAATTTAAGTTTAAATTTGTATGATTTTGAAAATAAGTTATATGAATTTTCTATTGATTATCCGATTTATCAGCAATTTAAACTTGCTTTTGAAATGTATAATGACCAAGCTGGGTCTGAATTCTATGATTTAGGGCTTCGCTACTTTATTGATTAATTTTAGCTGTTATTTTATTGACTATAGTTAAATAATGGTCAATTTTTTGAATAGGTCTTGGAATTGTTTGGAAGTTTTCAAAAATAAAAAAAAGCTCTTTAGTCGCTCCTGAATCTGCAAGGGCTCTATGAGAATTTAAGTGTCCAATATTATATTTTTTTGTCAGTGCTCCTAGCGAACAACGATTTTCTTTAAGTTCTTTAGCCCACTTGAATGTGCAAATGATATTATTGTTAGGTAAGGTTAAGTTGTGTTTTTGTGTTTCTAGGATAAGCCATGGAATATCAAAATCTGCATTATGAGCTACTATAGTTGAATCTCCAATAAAATTAAAAAAATCTTCTATAACGTGTTTGATTGGAGGCGCTTGTTCAAGCATGGAATCTGTTATTTTTGTGATGCTAGTTATTTTTTCAGGTAAAGGAATTGGAGGTTTTATAAATGTATCAAATACATGTTCAAACCCATTTTTATCAATTTTTAAAGCTCCAATTTCTATTAAATGATCTTTTCCTACTTCAAGCCCTGTTGTTTCAAAATCTAGAAATACAAGAGATTCTTGTTGCGTTCCAAATAAACTAGCTTGGCCTGAACATTTTGGAAAAAAGAAACAGCGATGTCCAATGTTTGCATTAAGTCTGCAAACGGTTGGTCCATTGCAGAATTTACACGTATGTTCAGTTGAAATCTTCATTAAGTTGTTAATGAGGTATTGGATCTTTATTAAATGAACTTTTTTCTTACATGATGAGCAATCGAAGAAATCACCTTGGCTATCGTGTAAAATTTGATTCTCTTTAACAGGATGGTTACATAAGGGACAATTGTACTGTGTTTTAAAAGAGCAGTTTGAACAAGAGATATAGTTTTTTTTTAAAGTAACTGTATTTTTTTCGTTGCAGTCTGGGCAATTTCTTTTAATTTGATACGTTTCCATTACACACTATCTTTGTAGATTTTGCTTCCTACAGATATTAATTGGCCTTGATATTTTCCTTTGTAAGGCATATCTGATTTTTGATCCATTTTACAAAATACAAGCTGGCATACTCGTCGTCCTGAATCGAGTCTGATTGGGAGAGAATTTGCATTATATAGTTCGAGTGTTATACGTCCTTCAAAACCAGAATCAACCCATCCTGCGTTTTGAATGAAGAGTCCCATTCTTCCGATTGAACTTCGTCCTTCAACAAAGGCTGAATATCCATTGGGAAGCTTGATGTATTCCATTGTTGTTGCAAGTAAAAATGAATGAGGCGGAATAATAATAGACTCACTGTTTATTTCTCTATATTTAATTTCCTTGTCAAAGGATAGAATTCCAGATTCAATTTGATTATCATCAATAACTAGATAGTGCGAGCCAATTCGACAGTCAACTGAGGCAGGTTGAATCGAGTTTTCATTAAGTGGATCGATGACTAATTCGTTTTTTGAAATTAATTCTTTGATTGTTTTGTCTGAAAGAATCATTATTTAACCTCATTTTTTTTTTTTTTGATTATAAATGAATCTTTTTTATTTTTGGATATTTAGTTTTTTTTTTGAATATGTTAAGTGTTTTTAAAATTGAGTTTTTTCTTGTATTATGAAGCCATTATGAAGCAATTTGATATTATTGTTGTCGGATCTGGTGGTGGATCAAAAATTACACGACCTGCAGCTAACCTTGGATTGAATGTTGCTGTGATTGAAAAAGATCAGCTTGGAGGAACATGTTTAAACCGAGGCTGTATTCCTTCTAAGATGTTGATTCATCCAGCCGATGTTATTCGTGAAATTCAAGATGCGAAACGATTTGGTATTACTCTTAATGATTCGTTTGTTTTTGATTCTCAAACCTTTGTTACTGATGTTGTTGAAGAAATTAAACATGAGTCTGATTCGATTAAACCGTTATACGATGCTCATAAAAACATTACTTATTTTCATGATCAAGCGCATTTTGTTGATGATTATGTATTAAAAGTAGGGGATGAGTTCATTACTGCAACAAAAATTTTTCTTGCGGTCGGAACACGTCCTTACATACCACCAATTAAAGGGTTATCTGATACATCGTTTTGGACATCTACAGAAGCTTTGTCTGCTATAACGCTTCCAAAATCTCTCGTTATTTTGGGAGGTGGATATATTGCGTGTGAACTGGGGCATTATTTCTCTGCTATGGGGGTTGATGTTACCTTTTTGTTGAGGTCTGAATTTATCAAGTCTCACGATGACGATATAAAAGAGGAATTTAATCGAGTGTTTGGCTCGTATTGCCGCGTTTATAATCGGGCAACAGTGAATCAAATTGTTCAACAAGAAAGTCAATTTCATATTGATTTTTTAGATAAAGATGATGTTTCACAGTCTCTTGTGGCTGATCAAGTTTTGGTAGCTACAGGCATTGTTCCAAATTCTGATACGTTAAACTTGGCTTCTACATCTATCATATGTGATGAGTCGGGCTTTATAGCTGTAAATGATTGTTTAGAAACATCATTAAGTGGTGTGTATGCATTTGGTGATGTTATAGGTCGACATTTTTTTCGTCATACTGCAAATTTTGAGGGACAATATTTATTTGATACAGTGATCAAACATCAACTACAGCAACCTATTTCATATCGACCTGTTCCTTATGCAATGTTTACTCATCCACAAGTTGCTGGTGTAGGGGTGACTGAGGCGGAATGTATAAAGAAGGGAATAGATTTTGTTGTTGGAAAAAATAGCTACAAAGACAGTGCGATGGGCATGGCATTACGATCTGAATATGGGTTTGTGAAATTAATTTTTGAACGAGTGTCTACTCGCTTAATTGGAGCTCATATTATTGGTCGCGAGGCATCTACACTCATTCATATGTTAATTGCTTTCATGAATATGAATGCTGGTTATGATGATGTTGTTGAAACAATTTATATTCATCCTGCGTTGTCTGAGATTATTAGAAACGCAGCTCGTAACTGTGATTTTCAATAGATAGATTGCAGTTAAAGAAATAATTTTATTAAGTTTGATTTAGATATCTTGCAAGTTGTGTTGTTGAATCTAGGGGCCTAATTTTATTTAATTCTATGTAACTATTCAAATGGTCTATATATACTTCAAACATATCTGTTTGTTTTGTTTGCTTATAGTGTAATAATTTTGTTTTTAGTTTTTTTGCTTGTTCGGGTTTTATTCGATTTGCTTTAATATCAGAGCTAAATTTATTAATCAAATATTGCATTAGGTTTAAATCTTTTATTATATAGCCTAAATATAGTTTTATTGCTGGTGCATTTTGATACTGCTCTGGATTTTTTTCCATTTGTGTACAAATATCTAGAAGGTTTTTGTAATTATCTAGAAGTTTATCTATTTTTTCTGTATCTAATGTTATGTGTGATTTTCTTTGAAAAGTGTTTAAAATTTCAGTGTATTTTTTTCTATTAATGTTTGAATATTCAGAATGTAGTAACACTTTACTTTCGATAATTGCATTTAAAAATTTAAAGTCGCTTTTTTCTCTTTCGGAAATGCTTGTATTTTTTAAAATTTTAGCTATTTCTTCGTTCAGTCTCTTTAACTCTTCTGGGTTTATAGTTTTGCTTTGAGTTATTTCAAGTTGATTATATAAACATGTTTGTGTTCCAAGCATGTCATTATAGTTTCATAAACTTTAGTTTATTTAAAGTTTTTATAACTTTTGAATGATATTAATTTTTATATTTTAACTGTTACTTTATTTTCTGGTATGTTTCTACAATGTGATGTATCCTTTTTTTTAATGATTTATTTAGTTATTATATTAATTTTTTATATTTCATTTTTTATATTAGATTTTATTGTTGATGTATTAAATATCAACTATCTTAAGGAAACGATTCCTGAAGAATTTTCTGATGTTTATGATTCTGAGAAATATAAAAAATCTCAACGTTATTTAAAAGAAAAAACACGTTTTGGTCTTATTCAATCTACATTTTCATTATGTGTATTTCTTCCATTTATTTTACTAGGGGGCTTTAATGTCGTTGATATTTTTGTAAGAGGATTTGGCTTTTCAAACGCTGTTACAGGTGTTGTATATATGCTTAGCTTAATTTTTGCCAATCAAATTCTTTCGCTTCCTTTTTCGATTTATCATACGTTTGTAATTGAAGAAAAGTATGGGTTTAACAAAACAACAGTTAAAACATTTGTTATTGATTTATTTAAAGGTATTTTTATTAGTACATTGATTGGTGTTCCAATTTTATTTACTGTGTTGTGGTTTTTTGAATTTACTGGATCTTATGCTTGGTTAATTTGTTGGGGGTTTCTGACTGCTGTTCAATTAATTCTTACATTTCTTGCTCCAACCTTGATTATGCCGTTATTTAATAAATTTATCCCTCTCGAAGATGGTGAACTTAAAGATGCTATTCAGTTATATGCAAAAAAGCATAGCTTTGGACTTGATGGAGTTTTTACTATGGATGGATCGAAACGATCGAGCAAGTCGAATGCGTTTTTTACTGGATTTGGAAAATTTAGACGTATAGTTCTATTTGATACATTGATCGAAAAACATACGGTTAACGAACTTCTTGTTGTTTTGGCACATGAAATGGGACATTTTAAGAAACATCATATTACTAAACATATCATGTTTTCAATTTTGACATCGGGAGTTACGTTTTATATTTTATCATTTTTTATTAATAATCCGTCACTAGCAGCAGGGTTTAAAATGGATTCGGTATCTATTTATACATCGTTGATTTTCTTTAGTTTTTTAATGTCGCCAATACAATCTGTTTTGGGTATTGTGACACAATATATTTCAAGAAAAAATGAATTTGAAGCTGACGCATTTGCTGTTGAGACCACAGGATTGGCTAGTGATATGATTTCTGCATTAAAAAAATTGTCCGTTGATAATTTATCCAATTTAACCCCACATCCTTTGAAAGTATTTATTGAATATTCTCATCCACCCGTATTAGAGCGAATTAAGGCTTTAAAATAATTTTTTTTGTAGTTAATTTCTTTTTCAAATCGTTTAAATCTAAGTTTCGCTGGGTATTTATTATACATGCATAAAGTTATTTTTATTTTTATTGATGGACTTGGACTAGCGCCTTTGTCTGATATAAATCCAATACATCACATTAGTATGCCTATTTTGACTCAGTATTGTGGTGTTCCCTTACATTCAGGATGCTATTTAGAAACAGATTCTTTGATAGTTAAACCTATTGATGCGTGTTTGAATGTTGATGGTGTTCCCCAAAGTGCAACAGGGCAGACAACTTTATTTACAGGAAAAAATGCTGCACAAATTTTAGGTCATCATTATCCAGCTTTTCCGCCTTATTCTTTAAAAAAAATTATTAATGATTATTCTTTTTTGAAACAGCTTACCGAATTAAATATTAAGTGCTTGTTTGCAAATTTTTTTAGTCAATCTTATTTTGCTTTAATTAAAGCAGGTAAACGCCACCATAGCGCTTCAACCTTAGCTGCAATAGCAGCAGGGTTATCATTTAAAACAGTAGCTGATTTGAAGTCCGGAGATGCGCTGTCTTGGGATATTACAAGAGAGACAGTGCTGAGTTATATTGAAGATGATATCGCTATTATTGAACCTGAAAAGGCTGCCGAACAGTTGTTGGGTATGAGTCGACATACTGATTTATTATTTTTTGAAACATTTAAAACGGATTTGTTGGGTCATCGTCATAACAAAAAATTATCAGAAGATTTTTTAACGATATTAGATCGTTTTTTAGGATTTCTTTTTAAATATGTTTCTGCTGATACAAGTCTATTAATCACGAGTGATCATGGAAATATTGAAGATACATCTCATGGGGCTCATACATTTAATGACGTACCTCTGATTGTAACAAACCAGTTGCTACCTTATTTTAAAGATGCAGAGTCTTTGATGGACATTACACCTAAATTAGTGCAATTTTACAGATAATTTAAACTGTAGTATGTTTTTTGTTTTTAATTAAATCATATAATTGACCATCTAATAGATCATTTGTTATTTTGATAATTTCAGATATTTGAGCAATATCGACTTGTTTATTTTTACCTTCAAGTTTTGAAATTTCTGTACAAAATTCATTTATATTCATGTCTAACTCCTTTTTTATATAGTGATGATTTTAACATTGTTTATCTTTTTTTCAATTTTTGTATTTGACATATTGAAAAAAGTTGATGTTTAAAGTTTTAACTTAGTAGGTAGTAACGAGTGATGATTGACTGTACTTAAGATTAAAGAGAGGTGTTTTAGATAAGCTAATATTTTCTTTATAGTTATATTGTTTCTTTCATGTTTTCTAGGGGAGGGTAGATATGAAAAAAATTATATGTTTTGTTCTTTTTATTTTTGTTAGTGTAAGTTTTTCTCAAATAGATAGTAGTGATAATGTTAAAGAGGCTGATAAAGTTGTTGTAACCGCTTTAAAAAAAGAAACGGAACTACAAAAAACATCAGTTGCTGTTACGCCGATATCCAGTGAAGATATTGAAGACCGTAATATTCGAGATCTAGAAGATGCTCAATTTAGTTCACCTGGTGTATATTTTTCTCAAGGTGTTTTCACCGGAGCCAATACTGTTATTAGAGGCATAGGATCGTATACGGCTGGGGCGTCTTTTAGTGGTAATGTATCGTATCGAATGGATGATACTAATGTAACAGCAGCATGGTTTGCTGATGGGGAATTGTTTGATATTAATCGGTTCGAGATTTTACGAGGTCCTCAAGGAACGTTATTTGGGGGAAACAATCCTGCAGGAACGTTTAATTTAATTTCAAATGGACCGTCTGATCCGATTCGACCTTATATTTCTATTGAAGTAGGGGATTCAAGTTTATTGCGTTATACAGCTGCAAGTAATTTTGATTTGGGCGCCTTTGCATCCACTAGAATTGCTGCTCATTATGCTGCTCGTGATGGTTATGTTGAGAATATTGCAACAAATAAATCTATTGATGATTTAAATTATTTTGGAATTCGATCGACAACAGATATTTATTTTTCAGACCGGCTTACAGGTTCGTTAACATTATTTCATCATGAACGTGATGATGCTAGTGCAAGAACGGCTAAATCTGCATGTAATCCAAATGAAATTTTTGGTTGTGATCCATGGGGTTCGTTTCCTGAACCTGGAAATGTAATGAACTCTTCAACAATATATTTTTCTGCCATTGATGTGTTCACGAATCAATATCCAGGTGATTCAGTGTTGTCAGATATTACTAATAATATTTATGCCAATTCAGAGTCTCCCAGTGATTTATTTCAAGTGAGTTATGATTTTACTCCTCAAAAAACTGTTGATAGCAATTCTGGAAATTTTCAACTTCAATGGGATTTAGATAAATATGATGTGATGACAACCTTTTCAACATATGATCATCTTTATGAATCGTATGCTAAATTAAACGATTTACAAGCTAGTGAAGGATATATGATGGGTTCTATTACAGCTAATATTCATGGATTAGGAGAAGAGTCATATTCTGCTGATAATATTATTGATAAATCATATTCTAAAAATAAACAAAATGAGTTTGAAGTTCGATTTAATTCAAAATTTGATGGACCTTTTAATTATACTTCAGGGTTTTATTACAGTGATTACCAATCTCATACTATTTATTCTGTTTCGTCTCCTGGACTAGAATATTTTGGAAATGTTGGTAAAGGACCTATTGGTCAAAAGTATCCAACTTTAGCAGGATATGGAGGGCAAGGGTTTTGGTTGACATTTACAGGGACATATCTCACAACATTATCCGCTGCTAGTGCTGATGCCGCTAATGGGTTTGCAAATTTGGATGCAGCTCAACAGACACTAATAAATGATTATC
>JAYOLY010000004.1:32931-40745 GCA_038120575.1 Rickettsiales bacterium | reverse complement strand
TGATTATCTTACAAATGTCTATAATCCGTTAGTCGGACAGGGAGCAATTACTGCAGAGCAAGCAGGGTCATTAGCTGTTCGAGATATGTCTTATGATATTGCTGCTCAGACAACATTAGCTGTTGCCAATGCTACAGGAAGTCCTGTCAAAGCTGCTTTGCCAGATTGGCAATTACCATTTACGAGTAGTGATAGGGTGACTAACACTGAAATTGCGGTTTTTTCTGAATTGTCATACGATTTAAATTCAAAATGGAAAATGAGAGTAGGGGGACGATTAAATTCGATTGTAAAAGATCAGTTAAGTTGGAGTGGTGCGTCTGATATCAATCATTTGCAAGAAATTGATGATGTGTATGCAACTGAGGAAGATTATTTAAAGATTATTCCAGAAAAATCTGCCACTTTTGATCATTTTACAGGACGTATGATTATGGATTATCAAGTTTCGGAAAGCAATTTTATGTATTTTGGTTATAATCGAGGTTTAAAAGCTGGTGGATATAATCCTGCAACAGATATTATGACAACGACTATTTCGGTTGTTGATCCAGAATTGCATAATATGTTTGAAGTTGGTAATCGACGAACATTTTTTGATGGAAAACTAACCTTAAATTCTCATGCGTATGCTAATTCTGTTGATGGGATGCAGTTGCAGAGATTATCAGGTTTAGCAACAGAGACATATAATGCAGATGCTCAAATCAATGGGTTGGAGTTTGATTTTTTTACATCATTATTTAAAAAAATTCGTTTGGATGGAAATGTTGCTTATAATCATTCTAAGATTAAGAACTTTAAATCTATAAATTCGCGTAATCCCTATGGTGCATCAGAATTATTACCTCTTGATGGTACGACAGATGTTTATGCGGCTTCATTTACCGAGCTTATTTCTGGTGCTTATCCAGACGTTGTAGCTGGAATGGGTGGTGGCGATCCAGCTGTTGGTGCTTCAATTTTATCAGCTGCTTCTGGCATTGCTCCTATTATGATGATAGGAAAAACAGATAAAGGTTATGTTTATCGTGCATTTGGATATATTTGTAATACTGTGTTTGATCCTCTTTCAGGTCCATGTCCTGATCCGGGTATTGAACAAGATTTGTCTGGTAATCAATTGCCATTTGTTCCGTCGTATTCACTTAGAGTGGGTGCAGAAATGGATATGATGAGTATTTTTGATGGGGATGTGGTATTTAGAACAGACGTGATTCGAACTGGGCCAAGTTATATTTCAGAATTTAATGAAGATAGATCATTAATTCCTGCTTATAATTTGGTTAATGTTGATTTATCTTGGAAGGATTACAAAGGAAAATATAGTTTTGATTTCCATGTTTTCA
The DNA here is from genome assembly GCA_038120575.1 of Rickettsiales bacterium. Taxonomy (GTDB): domain Bacteria; phylum Margulisbacteria; class Marinamargulisbacteria. The sequence goes on along the minus strand of JAYOLY010000004.1, from coordinate 39,396 downwards.
ATGTGTTTGATAATGCTGTCATTGTTGGCGGAAACAATAGTACTCAAGTTAATGGAGGGGTTATTAATTTTTATAACTTAAGACCACGATCATTTGGTACTAGTCTTGTGTATCATTTTTAGATAAGCCAACTATTCGCACCTTTTAGCCATGAAGTTTACAGTCTATGTGTTAGATTCTGAGCTTCATGGCTATTTTTTTTAAACCCCCTTTTAATGTCGCATAATATATATTATGTTAAAGTAGGGGTTTTTTTTATTGATTATCGTATTTATTAATGGTTATTTTTTGATTGAGTCTCCATAAGTTCATGTATGCTATATAAGCATCTGGTGGAGAATCTTCTGTTGTTTTTTTCTTAGTTAGATTTTCTTTTAATTCTTTTAATGCACTTTCAGGGCTTCTAAATCTTGGATGTCTTTCTATATTTGGTGTTCCTGTATATTTAAATATTAAAATATAAGTATCTTTAAAATTATTTCCAGGCATTTTTAGTATTCCATCTGGCTCAAATCCATTGTTGATTAAAATATTATGTGAAGCGGTATTATATGACAAGCACGTTGCGTATAGTTTTTCTGTGAGGTTTTGCTCTTTTGCGTAGTTTATTGCTGATTTAGCTAGCTCTGATCCTATTCGTTGATTTCTAAATTCTTTTTTTAATGCACAGTTTAATTCTAAGTTCCCTTCTTCATCCATTGCTGTTAATCCAGCAATTCCTATATATGCATTACTATTTTTATCGAATACTTTGTAACAGCTATGACCTGTTTTATTTTGGAGGTCTATAAACGTTTGAAGTTTTTTTTTTACACCTTTTTGTGTAGGTTTTGTTACAGGAACTACAGTAGCGTTTGCATCAGGGTCAAAGTATATAGATTTAAGTAGTTCAATGTCTTTTTTTGATAATGTTTCAAATGTAAATCTTTTATCTTCATAAACTGCTATGTCATCTTTTTTAGAGTTTAGACAATTTATTAAAAGATTTACTGTATTAAATCCTAATTTAAACCCAAGTCTATTTAAATAATTTTTTTCTTCTGTAATTTTAATCATATTATTTATTTAATTATCGTAAAATTATTTTTTTTATTTCAGACTAATTATCTTTTGAATAAAGACATACTTAGTGGTTTTAGTGGTGTTGTTGTAACAAAGAAAAATGACTTTATTTTTGATTGATTAAGTTTAAATTGGGTTTCAGAGATGAGTTGATGTAAAATTATAATCATTTCAAGCATAGCAAATTGTTGCCCTATGCATACTCGTGGTCCAGCACCAAAAGGAATAAATGTGTATTTTTCTGGTGTATTATCAATAAATCGTTTTGGATTAAATGAATTTGGCCTATCCCAAAATGTTTCTAAACGATGAAGCACTGATACAGGAATTCCAATATTTGTTTTTGGAGAAAGATGAATATTGTTTATGGTTACTGAGTCAATTGATTCTCTTCCAATGACAAAAGCTGGAGGATACAGCCTTAAGCTTTCATTAATGGTTGCACAAAGTAAGGGATACTTTTTTTTCCACAGTTTAAAGTCTTTTTTTATGAGTGGTTGGTTTTTAATTTCATCATATATATCTTCTTGAATTTTAGGATTTAATCCCAGCAATGCTAGTGTGAAAATTAAGGTATGAGCGGTTGTTTCATAGCCAGCAGTAAGAAAGGTGATAATCTCATCTCTTACTTGTTGAATGGATAAGTTTGGATTAGATAGAAGAAGTTCTAGCATATTGTTACCTGTTTTATATTTTCCAGATGTTAAGTCGTTTATCAGTGTATTGATGACGGCTATGTTGTTTTTAATTTGATTGTTCGGAAATATTGGCCAAGAGTATGGAATGCTATTAAACGGAAAAATTGATTTGTACAAAATGAGTTGACTTAATTTATTGGCAATTGAGACAAAGTTTGGAATGTTTTCTCTTGCATTTATACCAAAAAATGTCTCTGAAGCTATATCTAGAGTAGTGTGTTTAATATCTGTTGAAATATTAATATCATTTTTTTTATTAATCCATTTTTTTGTTAATGCATCACTGTGAGTCATCATAGTATCTAAAAATTGTTCAATGACACTTTCGTAGATGTAAGGTTGAATCGTTTTTCTCATTTTTTTCCATGATTCGCCTTCATTGGTTAATAGACCATTTCCTAAAGCAAGTTTTAAATGCTCGTAAAGTTGATTTTTTTTGAAATGTTGATGTTGTTTTTCCAAAACATGTCCTATAAGTTCTGGTTCAAGCAAAATTAATGGTCCATAGCCAGGCAAATTAACTTTAAATACAGGTCCTAATGTTTTATATTGTTTTGTTAAAAATGAATTGGCATTGAATACCATATTTAATGTGTTTCCTATGATGGGTAAGCCTTTTGTCGTTTTATAGGTTATTTTTGTCATATATTTAGTCCTTAAAAAGTTTGTGTTTTAATAAGCCTTTAGTGTCTATTGATTTATTATTTAATAAAATAGCCTTTATAGTGTTATGTGTATTTAAAAACATAACAAGTTCTTCATTGTCTTTAAATAAAGATGTTACAGAGCTTCCTAAACCAATATAGTTGTTTTCTTTTTTTATCTTTTGAACTTGTTCAGAGAGTGTTTCTAAATCAATATTATTGTTTAATGAACTTAAAATAATCCAATTAAATGTGTTTTTATCAGGAACATAATCTGAATTGTTTTCATTTAAAATATGATTAATAACCCAAGAAATATTTGACACGTTATGGTGGTTAAAATAATTTGAAATGTAGCTAAACGCATTTTGAAATTGAGTTGGTGAAAGACTTTTTTTGTAATGCGTTAAAGGTAAAAAGTTAATCATTACAGGATATGGATAGGCTTTGAGGATAGGTATCATCTGATCTAATTGATCATCATAAATTTGGTCTAATAGTTCTTCTATAAATAACGTAGGGTCAATATCTTTGTTAGCGTAAACATTTAGTAGTGGAATTTTTTTGTTATCAAAACTTGTTTTAAGAGTTTCTCTCGAAACAAACGTATCAAAATAGATTTTTTGTACATCCCAATGATGATTCAATCTTGTTGTAAGGTTTGTTTTTTCAAGTCCAACAAAAATATGTTGTTTTGGAGCTGTTGTGCAGCTAAACAAAAATATTAAACCAAGACATAAAAAATGTTTTATTGTGATAATAATATTAGACTTATTCATTGATAAATTCTAACACGGCACGGCTAAATTGGTCAGGATTTTCAGCTTGAACCCAATGCCCTACTCCATGTATGGTTTTTAATTGAACATTGTTAAATTGTTGTTGAATTAAGGCTTCATCTTCTTGTTCAATATATGATGATTGCCCACCTTTGATAAATAATGTAGGTATTGAAATAGAATGTTTGTTTACAGGAGTTCTTAATATATTTGAGTAATTTTTGATTAAATAGTCTGTATTGATTTTCCATTCAAAAATTTTTTCATTGTTTCGTTGTAGATTTTTAATTAAAAATTGTCGAACGGATTGATCTTGTATATAGTTTTCGAGTTCTTGATTACATTCAGTGATGGTTTTTTTTGCACTAAAGTCTGCGTGTTTTAATGCGGCTAAAACATCGTCATGATGTGGTTGATATGTTTTAGGAGCAATATCGACAATAATCAGTTTTGTTATAGTGTTAATTTGAGTTGCTAGTTGCATAGCAACTTTTCCACCCATAGAATGACCTATTAAGACGATATCTTTAAGTTTTTTTTCTTTGATATAGTCTTCAACATCGTTGCTCATTGCTTCATATGTAAATATCGGGCTTTGAAACGATTGTCCGTGGTTTCTTAAATCTAACAAATGGACGGCATAGTCGTTAAAATAAGTCTTGCTGATGTGTCTCCAATTATCAGAAGACCCTAAAAACCCATGTAAAATTACAATAGTTTTTCCATTCCCAAATTTTTGTGAGTAAAGCATGTTAATGTGTAATTGACAGAGGGTGTATTTCAGAGTTTTTGTTAACTAATATTAAATCTGTGATATTGGCTTCATTACTTGGTTCAAGATTCATAATAATTTTGATTATACCATTACTAGAAATTGATTCTGTGATATTACTTGATGATACAAAGCATAATCCAACATTATTACTCACCGAATGAGTATGGCATGTGTTTTTATAAAGATTGTAAGTGGGGCTAACAACAAATGAATTAATGGTAATTGGAACATTTTGGTTGTTAACTACTTGATACTGCATTCCATATATAAATTCTGTATCGGTTAATGTAAGTGTTAGACTATTTTCTAGAGAATTAAATTCTGTTGAGGCAGTAACTGAATTGAGTTGTAATAGTGTTTCTGGTTCAGTTTTATTGCATGAATTGATACATAGATATAAAAAACAAAATGCTAATAGTATATGGCGTTTAATTGTTTTCTTTTTTTTTCTGATATTCATTTTTTGATATGATACTGGGTTTTGTATAAAAGGTGTAATGTTTTTTTAATATACTTGGCTATATCTTCTTTTTTAGCTATAGTTATCACATGATTCATGTTTTACTTTTGGCTGGAGGTTCTGGAACACGATTTTGGCCACTATCACGTAAACTATACCCTAAACAGTTTTTGTCTATTATTGGAGATGATCCAATGATTATTAAAACAATAAATAGACTTGATGGATTTGTTGATAAAGATAATTTGTGGGTTTTAGGTCATAAAGACCAAAGTGACTGTTTAAGTGTTTTAGAGTCTTTAATTCCTGAAAATCAAATTTTAAAAGAACCTGTAGCAAAAAATACAGCAGCTTGTATTGGCTGGGGGGTGTCTCAAGTTCATGAAAAAGATCCTGACGCAGTTGTATTAATTTTACCAGCAGATGCATGGATTAAGGATGAAGAGTCGTTTAGAGCTTGTTTGAAAGAAGCTGTTGATATTGCTTTAAAGTCTGATGTTGTTGTTACATTTGGAATTAAGCCTCGTTTTGCTCATACTGGCTATGGATATATTAAAGTGACTCAAAAAGATCAATATCCTCTTGTTGTAGATTCGTTTAAAGAGAAGCCTGATAAAAAGACGGCTGAAAAATATTTAAAACAGTCATGTTATTTTTGGAATGCGGGAATTTTCGTAGCTAAAAGCAATTTTTTGTTATCTTTGTTTAAAGATTATTTGCCAAATCATTATGATTTATTTAACCAAATTAATTCAGCAAAAAATGATCAATCTTTACATGATTTGTATCAACAGTTTGAGTCTATTTCCATTGATCATGGGATTATGGAAAAACTTAATTCTTCTATCAAATTAATACCTGCTCGTTTTGATTGGAATGATATTGGTAATTGGTCGTCTTTGTCAGATTACTTGCCTTTAGATATTAATAATAATGCGTCAAATTCAAACGTTTTGTCTTCTAATGCTAGAAACAATTTACTTTATTCAAAAAATAAGAAATTGATAGTTTTGGGCAATGTGAATGATCTTATTGTGGTGGAAACTGATGATGCTATTTTGATTTTACCTAAAGATGATGATCAATCAATCAAAAAGCTTTATGAACGACTTGAAGACAAATACAAGTGATTTTCATTTAATTATTTTTACAAATTCGCCGGGTGAAATTAGTTCTTGGGTATTACCTTTTGTTTCAACCTTTAAATCCATTTGTTCTCAATCTTTTGTAACGGTTATGTTAACACCTTGTGATTATGCTTCAGGAAATGAATTTGATTTATTACAGTCTAATTCATTGGTAGATGAGGTGTATTCTCCAAAGGATACAATGACATTTGTATTTTTTAAAAAAAAGTTTTCTGTAAATTTTAAAAAAGGTGCAATTGTTTTTTTGGGGGGTGAACCTTTGTATGCACAGTTATTTTCTTTTCGTGTGCCCTACTCTCTTTATGGCTATACTCAACGAAAACAAAAACTCGGACTATTTTATAAAAAAACTTTTTTTAAGCATCTTGATGGTGATTTAATGTCAGTTGGTATTTTAAATAAACAATTTGAAAAAGCTGCTATTTTAAAAAAATATAATTTAGAAATGAAGCCCTATTGTTTGTTTATGCCAGGGTCTCGTCCTCAACACTTTAAGTTGTTTTTACCTTTAATTTTTTCCACAATTAAATTGATTAGAGAATGCGATCCTACATTTGAAGCTATTATATCTCTTTCTTCATTTATTACACATTCAGATTTTGAGATGTTGAATCTAGATCCTAATCAGGAAGGTATTCATGTTATTAGAGGGGATTCATTGGAGCTTATGGCTATATCTCGCTTAATGGTTACTATACCAGGAACAAATACAGCACAGGCAATGTATATGAGATTGCCAATGTTGGTGGCGTTACCTTTAAATAATCCAGAAATTTTTGTTGTAGATGGTATACTTCAACATATTTTTAAAATTCCATTAATTGGGGCTTTTATTCGAAAAAAATTAGTTTCGGTTTATTTAAAAAAGAATCCATATTTGTCTTTACCAAATATTATTG
>JAYOLY010000004.1:29608-32921 GCA_038120575.1 Rickettsiales bacterium | reverse complement strand
ATCTATTGTTCCTGAAATTGTTTCTTTATTTAATGCGTCTATGTTTAAAGAACATATTTTGTCGCTATATCAGGATGATAAATCATTAAATCAAATAAAACTTGAATTGGAAAACATACCGTTTCCTGAATCTGTTGATAAAAAGATATCACATGCTATTTTAGAGAATTAAATATTTCTATCTTTAAAAAATTTGATAGAATCTATTCGTACTCTAGGATTTTCTTTTTTATCTGAGGCGAGTAAAACAAATTGCATTTGAACTAGTCCACCAGATCCTTTTTCTTGAGAGGGATTCCACATATCGTCGCCAATATTGATGTTTCCATCAACAAATTTTTTGAAAGGCAAAATAATCACCTTCCAACCTACCCAATTTACTTTGATTGTATGAATAAATTTATCGTCACCTAATGTTTCAGATTCAATTACATGATGTGGTTCTATTTCCCAATTGCCATTATCATCATCAAATAGTTCAATAATTAATACACCGCTTTTTGGACCATAACCACGAACTAGCATCTTTATTGAATTATAGTTGTTACCATCTATTCCAAAATATGTTCCGCAGCCACCAACATACCACCGTTTTGGACTTCCTGTTAGTTGCATTGAGCGGTTTTCTAGATGCTTGAACTCTTGTTTGTTATTTGATTGGATAGATAAATTAAGATCATCAAATACCCACCATTTAGGATTATTGTATAAATCGGCATCTTCAAAATTGTCAACAATGAAGGCGTTTTTAGGTTGAGGTTGAAACATTTTCTCTGCTGATAAAGTGGCTTGAATTAGAGTTATTAAAAATAATGCTAATAGGATTTTCATAGCTTTATTATACCTACCTTCACTTATTTGAGCAATTTTTCATTATCTTTTTAATATTTATTTTGATAATTGTATTGTTGTTTTGTGATAGTTTGAATGGTTCTGAAATCGTATACCCTACTATCCATGCAACAACATCATTAATAAGGACAATAGGCACTTGCTTTCTTGTGTATGTATCGCATTGCTGTTTTTTTAAATAATTTAGGATGTTTCTGTTTTTTTTTGTTCCAAGAGGTTGGAAGCTATCATGTTTATTAATATGTCTAATTGTAATAGTCATGTCTTGAGAGTTTTTAATGTTAAAAAAAGCTGTTTCATCAGTGGACTCTATGCTCTTTGGCACAGCTTTCAACATCTGATAAAACACAGTTGCTTTATGCTGGTCTAAAACTATTTCTGTGTTATGTTGAGTAATAATACCTTTAAATTTAATGTCTCTTTTAAAGTGATTTTTATCCATTAATAAGATTGCATTTTTTGATTTGTAACAGATGATGTTTTTAGGTAATGCAATATGATGTCCCACTTTATGGTTCTGAATTAAATCTAAGATAGAATAGATATGCTTGGACGTAATGTAAGTTTTTTTACTGATAATTTTTTTTATTGGATGCATAGTTACTTGATTTGAATAGTACTCTAAGATTGTATTGTAAAGCGTTTCAGCTATATTTTTTCTCTCTGTATCAATATGGATGTGATATTCTTTTTTATAGATCGATGTTTTTAATCTAGCTAATTGAAGGCCTTGATAATACCGTTCTAAAATATGTTGAGTTTTATATATCATGTCAACTATTTTTGGATTGATTCCATTAAGTAATGGGATCCATTCATGTCTTATTTTATTTCTTTTAAATAGCATGTTTTTATTTGTTTCATCAGTTGAAAATGATTGATTATGTTTTGTTAAATACGCAAGAATCTCTTTTTTTTGTAATGCTAATAAAGGTCTGATAATGGATATGTTGTCTGATAATTTACTCACTGGCTGTAATGGGAATTGTTTAAAGTTTGACCCTTTTTCATAACGCATTAAAATCGATTCAATTTGATCGTCAAAATGATGAGCCATTAGTATTTTATTGATAGATCTCAATTTAGCAATGTGATTTAAATAAATTCTTCGAAGCAGTCTACCCGCTTCTTCAATGGATAGTTTGTTTTTTAGTTTAAAAGGCTGGATGGGTAATGTTTTGATGGTTAAATTTAGTTGTTTGATTGTTGAAAAATGCTTAATATATTCAATTTCTTTTTTAATTTTTTTTTGAGGTCGTAGGTTGTGATTAAAATAAATCAATTCAATGTTTTTGTATCCTTGAAATGTTAATAATTCGATCATAAAAACACTATCAGGACCACCAGAAAATGAACATAAAAGACGCTCTTTTTTGTCTTTTAAGTGAGTTAAATTAATTTTTTTTTTAATGGTGTTTAAATTAATGTTCATGCCTACATTTTTGTAGGTGCTGTAATACCTAAAAGGTTTAGTCCGTAAGCTAAAATAGCTTTAGTTTGTTTGATGATGATTAATCGTTTTTGTTGCTCATCTTCAGTTGATTTTAAAATAGGACATGTTTCATAAAATGTATGACATGTTTTTGCTAAGGCTTGAAGATATTGTGCAAGTTTATAAGGTGATAATTGAAGAGTCGTCTCTTCAATGGTGCTATGAAAATCGAGTGCTAGTGTAATTAAATCTTTTTCAGTTTGATTAAATTTAAGGTTTATATGTTGATCTGAAATATTGCTTTCTAGTTCTTCAAATTTTCTTAAAATACTGCACATTCTTGCGTGTGCGTATTGGATATAGTAAACAGGATTTTCGCTAGATTGCTTTTTTGCAAGGTCTAAATCAAAGTCTATTGTTGTGTCATAACTTTTTTCTATTAAATAATATCGAGTTGCATCCACACCAATCTCATCAATGACTTCGTTTAGTGTAATCATATCCCCTGTTCGTTTTGACATTCTTACAGGTTCTTGATCTCTAAATAAATTTACAAGTTGACCCAAAATAACTGTTAGGGTTGTTGATGTTTTTTCAATAGATGATAAAGCCTCTACGGCAGCGTTAAGACGTTTTATATATCCATGATGATCTGCTCCAAAAATTGATATTAAGTGGTTAAATCCACGATTAATTTTGTTATGGTGATAGGCAATATCAACTAAAAAGTAGGTGTAGCTGCCATCTGATTTAACTAAAACTCTGTCTTTTTCGTCACCAAATTCAGTGGACTTAAACCAAATAGCATTGTCATTAATATATGTTAATTGGATTGTTTCTAATTTTTCCAATACCAACTCAATAGACTTGTTTTCATGCAATGTTTTTTCAGAGAACCAAGAATCAAATGACACATTTAATTTTGATAATGTTTCCTTTTGTTTGTTAATTACTGATGTTATAGGATCGACATCTTCTGCGGCGATTTCTGAAATATAGCTGCCATGGTAGCCATCTTCAGGAATGGGT
>JAYOLY010000004.1:23608-29598 GCA_038120575.1 Rickettsiales bacterium | reverse complement strand
ACGCTATCATAAAACTTTTTTATTTGATTTCCAGCGTCGTTGATATAAAACTCTGTTTTAAATTGATGTTTTGTTTCTTTAAGTAGATTTTCTATGACGCTGCCTATAACTGCCCAACGACCATGTCCAATATGTAAAGGCCCTGTAGGGTTAGCGGATACATATTCAAGTAAAATAGATTGTTGATTGATTTGATATATGTAAGGTTTATTTAACAATAATTTAAATGCGTCCCATGCAACAGTATCTTTGTATGTAAAGTTTAAATAGCCATTTATGTTTGAAATTTCAAACATATCAGTTATTTTTTTACTTTTTAATAAGGTTTCAATAATTTCTTCTGCAATTATTTTAGGTGCTTTTTTTAAAGGTTTTGTTAGAGAAAATGCTAGTGGGCTAGAAAAATGTCCATGATCTTTATTTTTTGGTTTTTCTATCACAATGTCATCTGATTTTATGGGATAGTTATTTAAAAGTTCAGATAAATTTTCTTTTAATAATTTTTTATTCATAAAATACCTTAGATGTTAGTTGCTTGATATGAGGTGTATTGGATAATATTTTAATAAGCTCAGCTTTTGATATTAATTTGTCAGGATAAAATTTATGAGAGTCAGATAATAGACCTATATTAAAACAAAATTGTATGCTTTCTCTATTTGGATGATTTTTTGATATGTCAATGAAAGGGAATTTTTTGTTTGTTCTATCATCATGTAAATTAACTAGTTCCATATCAGAAAATGTTTGAATAGTATTGTATATTGCATTAATTGATTCAGATCTTGTGATATTTTGTGTAGATATAAGAGGTTCATTTTCATTATTATAAAAAATATTATTTTCAATTAGAAAAGATAATTTGCTAGTTTCAACATGGTTACTTGTTGGTGATTTTTCAACATCTAATTCTTGTATGTTTTCAGTAGCAATGTTCCAAAAATCAAAAATATAATTAGCAAAATCATTGTTTGTGATGTTTGATTGCGCATTAAAATTGTTTTCAATAGGTAAAAAATTTAAATATTGTAATTGTGCAGCAGTATTGTCTATCCAATGATTTTTTAAGTCGTTATATTTATCTAACTGAAAAACTTTTAATAAAGTTGATGAAAATGATGTATCTACATAAAAGTTATTAATACCAAATGTAATATTTTGGGTTACGCTAAATTCTCCATTAAAATTTGGAGTGATAATTGAATCGTTGATATAGAATGAGTCAGTTGGAAAAATTTTTCCTTCAAATACAGTTTGGTTTTGAGTTGTAATTATATTGTTGATTGGTGAATAAATTTCAATTTTTTGAAGTTTTTTTCTTTGAATCTCTCTTTCTTTAATTTCTTCTAAGGCTACAGAATAGTTTTGCTGAATATCTTCATCAGTTATGTCAAACCCATTTTCAAAATTATGTATTTCATTTAGGTTGTTTTTAACTTCAGGAATTTGTTCGACTAAATCCATAAATTGTTTAAGATTTATGTTTTCATGAGGATAAAAAAATGTGGATTTTTTTAAAATTTTATGTTCAATTGCAGTGTCTAAAAACTTTGTTGACCAATGATTGTTAGGAATATCTTCAAATGGAATATCAACATAATTTGTGGATAGCGGTAAATCTAGTGTTCTTACAATTGTTAGTATGCTTTCTAGACGTGTTATATTTTTTTCTGGGTAAAAAAGACCGTCTGCATATTCGGCCATAAATTTCTTTTCTGTTGCATAGCCTATCATGTTTTTGGCCCAATGGTGATCAGGGACGTCTGAAAAGTAAGTGTCATAGGTGGTTTTGTTTTTTTTAGAGTTAAACTGATAGGTAAAATAAGCTAAGTCAGCTCGGGTAAGTAAATCATTAAGTTTTTTTTCTGGTTCTTTTACAATATATTTGGAATTAAAAAAATAATTATAAAATTTCAAATTTTCAGATTGCTCATTAATGTCTACAGGGCTATTAATTTTAATAATTTTTTTTCTGACTCCAAAAAGCTTATTATTAGGTAGAATAAATACAAAAAATAGTTGATTTTTTTGAGTGTCTTCAAGTTTAATTGTTTTTGTAAATTTTCCGTTTAAACTTGTTATTAATTTTATTTGATTTAAATATGTAGTAATTGTTGGGTCAATTGTGCCTTTAATTTCTATTGTTTCTTTTGTGGTAACAACATCTTCATTTAATATATCAATTGAAATAAATTTTTTGAGTATTTCTGGAATGTTATCTATAAAAAACTCTTTGGAGATATTATTTTCTAAAACTTTTTTATTAATCTTTTTTGTTTCTTTTAAAATCTTTTCATCTGATGACTGTGTTCTTACATTTTCTGTAATGTAATTTGATGTTGTTGTTAATGCAATTTCTTGAAGAACAGGAACCGAATTGGATTTTTTTTTATTTTTTTTTATTGCGTAATTAGGCGAAGGTAAACATATCGCCGTCAATAGGAGGTATAATAATAAGGCCGTTAAATTTACTTTACCAAACATAATAAATAGTGGTGCCGAGAGGCGGAATCGAACCACCGACACAAGGATTTTCAGTCCTCTGCTCTACCGACTGAGCTATCTCGGCTAATGGAGCCGGCGAAGGGACTTGAACCCCCGACCTACTGATTACAAATCAGTTGCTCTACCAACTGAGCTACACCGGCAGCGATAAAACAGAATTCTATCTAAATTTTTTGGTATTGTCTATGAATTATTTTAAGCATATTTTTTTTCAACGAAGACAAATCAATTACTTTTTTGCAATGAAAAGTGCTCTTCTAGGTCTGGGGTGTCCTTCTATTGTCAAATTTGGATCTATTGGATTGAGACTTTCAGCTAATGAATATCCTTCAGACCAAACTGTTTTTCGTTGTTCTTTTTCTGTTGTAGTTGAAACATCAACACACTTTATATCTTTATATCCTGCATGAGATAACCATTTTTCTGTTTCTGAAATAGTTGGTAAAAAATACACATTTCTCATATTGGCATATCGTGATTTGGGCATTAAATATGGATGAAATGAATCTGGGACAATGAGTGTTTCTAGTACAATTTTTCCAGTTTCTTTAAGGTTTTTAAAGGTCATATTTAACAATGTTTCAGGCTCTTTTTGATGATAAAGTACTCCCATACAAAAAATAATATCGAAAGCATTATCGAAATGATTGAATTGCTGCCATTTAGCAGGAACAAAACAAATTGATTTTTCGTTACAAAAATGACTTGATACAAGAAATTGGAATAAAAATAATTCCATTGGATCAATTCCAATAATATGTTTTGCTCCAAAAAATTTCATAAGGTACATGAAATATCCTGAGCCACAGCCGATGTCTAGAATAGTTTTGTTATTTAGGTTTATATGTTTATGGATTCGGTTCCATTTTAGGTATGAATTCCATTCGGTGTCGATGTCTATTGAATTTATTTTATATGGCCCTTTTCTCCATGGTTTAAGCTGTAAGCAGACGGATTTAATTTGTTCTAAGTTGGATTGATCTGTTTTAATGACAATCTTACCATTTTCAATCTCCCATGCATTTTTTGAGACATGAGGTAGCTGATTAATTATATTGATTAGTCTATAAACATTATTGTTAGATAGTTTTTTTTGGATGTCATTTAAGAGTTCTTTAAGATGGGTTTCTGTTGTGAGAGATTGTAGATTTGTTTTAATATTGTTTAATTGCCTAGTGATAAACGTTTCAATGATATCCATAGTTAAGTTTTATTTATTTTAATTTTCATAAATGATATAGTAAAAGGAATGAAAACGTTAGTTATATCTACAAATTTAAACCCTTTGAGTAAAACAAACATAATAGCTAAAGAAGCTTGTAAAGTGTTTGAAGCCAAAGAATATGCCGCAGAATATCTGCCATTATCTGATCTCACATTGCCAATTTGTGATGGTTATGATTGTTATAAAGACCCTAGTGTTATCCAGCTTCAAGAAAAAATTGCGTCGTATGAAGGTCTTGTTCTTTGCTCTCCCATTTATTGTTATGATTTAAATGCGGTTGCCAAGAACTTAATTGAACTTACTGGATTTTCTTGGAAAAATAAAGTTGTTAGCATTATTGTCACCGCAGGTGCTGAAAAAAGTTATATGGCCCCTGTAAAATTTGCATCATCGTTGATGTTAGATTTTAGATGTCTAGTTTTACCTCGATACTTGTATGTTACTTCAACAGATTTTGACAAAAATAACCAGATTACTAATTCAGACATTAATAAACGACTCGATCAATTAGTCGATACTCACATTAACATTCAAGCTTGTTACAAATAAATTTTTAACGAATTTCTTTTATTTAAAATTTTTTAGTATATAATTTAAGTATAGACTTTTTATAACGAGGTATAAGTTATGGATCAAGAAAAAGTTAGTTATTTAAGAATAGGAAGTATATTTTCTTTTCTTTTTGGAATATTAGGTTCTGTTTATTCTGTTTCAGTTATTATGTTTTTACTATCAAATTTGCTTCCATTGTGGTCCATTAAATTTTTTCAAGCGGCACCAAACAATGAAATACTATTGAATACATTGTTTTGGTCAGCTTTAGTATTAAATGTTATTTTATTGGGCATAATCATCACCTTTCAATCGTTGGTACGTGCTGAAAACTCTGGTATTGTCAATTGGGTTTCAATTGTTTCGATTATTGGAGTTGGCACCTCTTTGTATCAGAATGCAAGTATTGTTAAAAATCTATCTCCTTTAATTGAGCGTTTTTCAAGTTTTCCTGATACGTTGCAAAGTGCAGTATCTTTATTAAAAGTATTTGAAGGTGATCAATTTATTTTATATTGGGTCACTATAGGGCTTTGGTTTATTGTTGTTAGTTATCTAGCTCATGGAAATAAATTGATCCCAACTCTATTAATTTACTTAGGATACTTAATTGGATTTTTCTCAATTATTACTTCCTTTAGTGTTATACTTAATTCCCCTGAATTATATGTTTTATCTCTTTTTTCTCTTGCTTTATTGTTGCCAATTTGGGGATTTAGAGAGGCTGTTTTCTTGAAATCTTTATATAAGAATGTATCATTCTCATCATCTCATTCTTCTGTAATTGTAAATAAAGACGACGATTAATTTTTTTAAAGTAGATATTTTTTGTTTGATGTAAGCATTGATTGTTCTATGCTATCATTAACCCAGTTTTCGATTGAAAGAGAACTTTTTTCAAATAAATTATTTAAATTTTCATTTTCAGATGGATTGAAATTTGAAAGAACAAATTGTTTGATATCAAGATGATCTGGTATTGGACCGACTCCCATTCTTAATCTTGGGATCTCTGTCTGATTTAATTGCTCTAAGATTGATTTCATTCCATTATGTGTTCCTGCACGACCTTTAAGTTTAAATCTTATGTATCCAAAGTTGATCTCAATGTCATCATAGATAATCAAGATATTATTTAAAGATGTTTTATAAAAGGACGTAATTTTTTGTGCAGCTTCTCCCGATAAATTCATGTAGGTTTGAGGTTTAACAATTAAGCATTTTTTATCATTAATTAATATTTTTGATGTTAGAGATTTACATTCAGATTTTGGAGAAGAACCTTCATATTTTTTAGTTAAAAAATCTGCCATTAAAAAACCGATATTGTGCCTATTGTGTTGATATTGTATTCCAGGATTTCCCAAGCATATTATAATTTTCATACTATCGAGTATATAAGAATGTTCTTTTAGTCTCAATATATTGCATTTAATTCTATTTATAAATAAAAAAATTTTGATACTCTTATTTTTTGTTTTATAATTATTTTGTGAAAAAAATTGAACTTTTGGAGACAATGCAGTCTATTAATTATCATGTTATTCGATTTGTTGAATCGGAATTAAGATCCAGGTCGAGATTTGATTTAAAATATTCTCATTATGAAATTATACGTTTACTTTTATCTAAAAAATCTTTATCTATGAAAGATATTTCCAAGTATGTTATGAAGCATAAATCGACAACAACGGCTTTAGTAAAGAAG
>JAYOLY010000004.1:19162-23598 GCA_038120575.1 Rickettsiales bacterium | reverse complement strand
TACTGAACACGGAAAATCTTTAAGAGGCTTGATTAATGTGATTGAGCAAAAAATAATGTTGATGTTTCATAAAGAATTAACTATTCAAGATCAAAATAATGTACTAAGTTATTTAAATAAAATGCATAATTGTTTTGAATTAGAGAAAGTATAAGGAGTAAATTGTGAGTTTTCAGAGTATATGGGGAGATATATTTTCTCAGAAAAAAGAAATTTCTAATCAGGATGTTTTAAAAAAGGTTACTTTATTTCAAGGTTTAAATCCTTTTGATTTTAATATACTAAATAAATTTATTCATTTAAGACAGTTTCAAGATAATGAAGTGGTGTTTTATCAAAATGAACCAGGTGAAAGTTTATATGTTGTTAAGTCCGGACGTGTTTTGATTTCAGATTCTTTAAAACATCATGAAGCTGAAATGACTCAGTATTCTTTTTTTGGAGAATTATCTTTGGTTGATGAAAATCCTAGGTTAGTGACAGCAAAAACTCTTGAACAGTCTGAATTATTAGTGTTATTTCGATCCGATTTATTAAAAATTAAGTCCGATTATCCTGCTTTGGCATCTAAGATCTTCTATAACTTATCGTATATTTTAGGAAAAAGATTATCTTTAATTTATTCAGAAAGTAGTCCTCAAACATGATTCAGTTAATTTTTTTGAAGTTGAATTCTAAGCAAAAACTATTTTTTTCTATAGTTGTATTAACTTTATTATTTTGGTTTAGTTTTTTGATATGGGATTTATTAGTGCCAGTTTTTTTTGCTTTATTTATGTCTTATATTTTGACTCCCGTTGTAGATAAGTTAACTGTTTTTTTTAAATTTAGACTTTTAGCAATTTTATTTTTATATTTATTTTTTGTGATTTTTTTAATGATGAGTTGGCAGTTTTTAGTTCCTCCTGTTGTTAGTGAATTTAATGATTTATCTTCTCAAATTCCAACATATTTCGACCAATTTCAATTATGGTTAAATGAAACATTGTCTAACATTCAAACACAGTTTCCTTTTATAGACCGTATGGATTTAACTCAAAACTTTGAATTTAATTATCAAACAGTCATCATTCAAACATTTCAAAGTATACCCACTCTTTTTTTATCGACATTTTCCTTTATTTCTGGAACTCTTTTTATTTTACTGCTTATGTTTTTTTTCTTGCTTCAAGGTAAAGCTATTTGGAATGAACTATTAAAATTTATACCTAATCGATATTTTGAATTGTTTGTGAAATTATTTTATTCTACTGGAAATCAACTTAGTGCGTATATTTCTGGTATTTTTATGGAGTCTGTTGTGATTTCTATTTTAACAACTATTGTTTTGATGATGTTGTCTTCAGATTATTCTGTTTTATTAGGGGTTTTAGCTGGATTAACTAATGTGATTCCTTATATTGGACCTCTTATTGCAGCTGTTCCTGCTGTAGTGATTTTTTATCTTAAAATGTCATCTTTAAATGCGGTTATTGTGATTATTTTAGGTTATGTAGTCGTGCAGATGATTGATAATGTCATTTTAAAACCGTTGATTTTCTCTAGAAGTGTAAATTTACCTCCATTAGTTGTGTTTCTTGGGTTGATTATTGGAGGTATGTTGGGAAAAGTTTGGGGGCTTATTTTAGCTGTGCCAATTATGGGCTGTATAAAAGTTTTTTTAGAGATATTTCTGAAAGAAATTAATTTTAGATTACAATTTAAATAGTGTTTATTTTTTGTTTTTTGAAAATATTTTTTTTGTGTATTTAAGGCTTGATACTAATATTTTTTTAGTTTTGTATTTATAAGTTAGTTTTAAATACTCTACTTCTTCCCCTTTTTTTGCAAGAATATTTGGACTTTTAGAAAATGATAGTATTTGTGAAGGAAATATACTTCTATACCCTGTCATTAAAAAGCTTAGGACGCATGCTATGGTTGCATAGGGTGCTATTTGAGGACCAAATAGTTCAACGCCTAAAATACAGGCTGCTAGTGGTGTATTTGCAGCCCCAGCTAAAACAGATATAAGACCAAAGCTTGCAAATATTGTTGGGTCTAAGTTAAATACGTTAGCAAATGCAATTCCTGCTGTGGAGCCGACAAAAAATATCGGAGTAATCACTCCCCCACTTCCTCCAAACGATAGTGTTATTGCTGTTGCGATAATTTTGATTATAAAGGCATACCAGATAATGTTTCCATGTAATAATGCTGAATCAATAGTATGCAGACCTAGGCCTAAATAATCTTTTGAAAATGAGACGGTAATTAAAATTAAAAGTAATCCTCCGATTAGTCCTTTTAAAGGTTGCCAAATGTTAATGCTTGATTCAAATTTTTCTGAAAATTTTATTGTTTCTATAAATAATATTGAGACTAGTCCAAAAAAAATGCCTGATAGAAGTACAATAGAAAAAAATTCTGGGTTAAAATTTTCACTAAGTTCTTTAAAGAAGTAGTCATATTTGATTCCCATTGCAGTTGAAATTTGATAGCTTATCATTCCAGATATAATGGATGGTAATAGAACTGAGTATAATAAGTTTCCCATAAACAATACTTCGACTCCAAAAATGGCTCCCGCGATTGGCGTACCAAATACAGATGCAAACCCTGCACTAATTCCACAAATAACAAGTTTTTTTCTATCGTCTTTTGACAGTTTAAATAAATCTGAAAATGAAGACGCTAATGCAGCTCCAATTTGAGCACAAGGGCCTTCTTTTCCGACAGATCCTCCAAATGAAAGTGTCGCAATGGTTGTGAGTGCTTTAATTGGAACTACTCTGAATCGAATCTTACTATTTAGTTTGTGGATAGCTTTAATGACTTTTTCTGTTCCGTGCCCTTTTGAGTCTGGAGAGATATACATTGTGATTAGAGAATTTATAAAAAAAATAGCAGGTAGTAATAAAAAGTAGTATGGAAAAGATGTTGTGAATTGTGTTGAAGTTGATAAAGCTTTTAAAAATAAACTAGTGAAAGATCCAACAATTAATCCAATGATGATAGATAAAAAAACCCAGCGAAAAATTCCTAAAAAGATAATTGTCTCTTCTGTAAGTCCTTGAAATTGCTTAAAAAATTTTTTTTCGTTTTTATCCATATAGATAGACTTTTTTTTTAATTATCGTGTTTAATTTAAATTAATTGCATTTTATTTGAAAATATTTGTGTATTATACTTTATTAGGTTCTGCTGTAAAGTGAAACTATTTTAAACAATTTTTTCTTTAATAAATTTAATATCGTTAATATACTAGTTATAGTTATGAAAAATGATATAAAAGTATTGCTTTTTACAGTTTCAAGAAATAGGCCTATTTTTTTGAGACATTGTTTATTTCAAATGCAATCACAATCTTATTTGCATTCTCATGTTGTGTATGTCAACTCAGATGAATTTGTGGATGAACATGATTCAACGAATATTTTACATTGTATGAAAGATGTAAAAATAAGACATGGAAATGATTTGTTAATGGGTTATGGCCCATCATCTCATCAGCATCATAATCATATGGCTGCTATTAATATGGTTGATCCGGCAGATTTTGATTTGTTTTTAAAAGTCGATGATGATGATATTTATTATCCTAATTATGTTCAGTGTGTTGTTGATGATTTTCTTCAACATGGTTGGGATGTTTCAGGCTCTTTTTCTGATGGGTTGATTAACAAAGGTTCTTTTGATCACTCTAAACGTTATGAAATTGATTATACACTTTCTGATGGAGCCTTATTTTCTATTCTTCCTGGAACTTTAGCTTTTTCGAGTCAGGCTATGATGCTATTGTTGACTGATTTTTCACAACAGTTAGATTTTAAATTATTTGAAGATGAGCAATGGATTTCTTATTTGTCTGCTAAAGATGATATTACTTTTCATAAACGAGAGCACTCTCATTATGTTTATAATATTCATCAATCAAATATTTCAAAACCTAAAAAACGTGACAAAAAAAGTTAGTATTTCTGAAACAAAAGATCGATCCACAACATTATATCATTCTGAATTTAATGAGCATTATCATTCTCAACATGGTGCATTGCAAGAATCAATGCATGTGTTCATCAACAATGGTCTTTTTTTAGTAAAAAAAGATTCTATAAATATATTTGAAATGGGCTTTGGAACGGGGTTAAATGCCTATTTAACATTGTTGAATTCAACTATTGATGTACAGTATGATTGTATTGATACTTACAAGCTTGATTCTGAGGTAGTTTCAAAACTTAATTTTTCTTCTCTATTGTCTGCTGATCCAAATTTGTTTAATGCTCTTCATCAATCAGACTGGGATAAAGATATTTCAATTTCTTCAAGTTTTATTTTACACAAATACTATCAAGATTTTTCATCATTTATTTTTTCAAAATCGTACGATTTGATTTTTTACGATGCGTTTAGTCCACGAATTCAACCTGATTTGTGGACTGATGACGTATTAA
>JAYOLY010000004.1:0-19152 GCA_038120575.1 Rickettsiales bacterium | reverse complement strand
AAAAAAAGTTGTCGATAGTTTGAGTCCAGGTGGACTATTTGTGACATATTGTGCTAAATCTTCTCTCAGAAAATGTTTAATGAACTTTGGGTTAAACGTCGAGAAATGTCCAGGTCCTCCGGGTAAGCGAGAAATGATAAGAGCTTTTAAATTATAGTTTTTTTTGTTAGTTTTTATATATATTCATTAAGGAGATTTATATGAGTTTTATTTTTACATCAGAATCAGTTGGAGAAGGTCATCCAGATAAGGTATGTGATCAGATTTCAGATGCTGTTTTGGATGCAGCATTAAGTCAAGATCCAAATAGTCGAGTAGCTATTGAGACGTTTACTACTACAGGGATAGTTATTGTTGGCGGTGAAATGACAACTAATGCAACTTTGGACGTTCAAGATATTGTTCGAAAAACATTGAGACAAATTGGATATACAGATTCAGCTTATGGTATTCATGCAGATTATTGTTCTGTCATGATAGCTATTCATGAGCAGTCTTTAGACATTGCACAAGGTGTTAATGAAGGAGAAGGTTTATATGAAAAAATGGGTGCTGGAGATCAGGGACTTATGTTTGGTTATGCGTGTAAACAAACACCTGAATATATGCCCTTACCTATTCAGTTATCTCATACAATTATGCAAGAGCTAAGTAAACAACGAAAACTAAACACATATTCGTATTTGAGACCAGATGCAAAAGCGCAGGTTTCTGTTCAATATAAAGATCGTAATACACCAGAACGTATTGATACTATTGTTTTATCAACTCAACATGATCCTGACGTTGATTATGATCAATTAAAACAAGATATGATTAACGTCATTGATTCTGTGATCCCAGCTCATTTATTGGATAGTAATACACGTTATTTAATTAACCCTACTGGACGATTTGTTATAGGAGGTCCTCATGGTGATGCTGGATTAACTGGTCGAAAAATTATTGTGGATACTTATGGAGGGTGGGTTCCTCATGGTGGTGGTGCTTTTTCTGGAAAAGATTCAACAAAAGTAGATCGATCAGCTGCTTATATGGCTCGTTATGTTGCAAAGAATATGGTTGCTGCTGGTTATGCTGATGAACTTGAAATTCAACTTGCATATGCTATTGGTTTCCCAGAGCCTGTTTCTGTTCATGTAAACACATTTGATTCTTCAAAATATACAACTGATGAGCTTATAGCCATTATTCGTAAAGAATTTGATTTGACACCGGCAGGGATTATTAAAACATTGCGTTTACGAGAGCCTGTATTTTCTAAAACAGCAGCATATGGCCATTTTGGTCGTACTGATATTGAGTTGCCTTGGGAAGCTTTAGATAAAGTTCCTCAACTATCAGCTTCTGTATCTAGATAAATATTATAGATATAATTCAGGTTGATTAATAATTTTTTTTAAGAGTCTTAATGGCTTAGACAAATGTGCTCCATCGTAGTATCTATGATCTAAAGTGAATGTTATTGTTATTGTGTCTTCAATAATAATGTCTTTATTTTTAATTACTGGTTCTTGGGATATTTTTCCGATGGCAATCATCATGCCGCAACGAGAAAATGGAAAAAGTGGAATATAGGCTTCTTCCATGCCTAAACTGCCAATTGAGCTGATTCCAAAACTTCCGTAGCGATCGCTTGGAAATCCTAGGCCACTAAGATTTAGATTGAATGTATACATTAAAAAATCAAAGCATTTTACTGCAAAACCCATAAATTGAATTGGGAATACACTGATACTTTTTTTTGCTACTTCCATTTGAGAATCTTTTTTTTTGCGTAATTGTTTTGCTTTTTGATATACGTCTTTTGCAATTGATTCAAGAGATTTTTTTTCAATATTATTAATATTGATTCCCAATAAGTCATATCCTTGTTTTGAGCTTAGATGAGTTTGAAAAAAAGCTGAAATGTTTTGTCTGTATTTTGGTTTGTTTCGAATTAAAGCAATATTTAGTTCGGGATATGCTTTAAATATAATTCCCATTGCTTTTGTAATAGCATGATTAATGCTTATTTTGTATGGTGTAGATTGATTTAATTTTGATAAGTAAGTATTTAATGAACCGACATTTAATTTTACTTTTCCATAATATGTAGAGTTGTTAGGTTTTTTCCATGCCCCAATTGCAAGTTTCCTAAAGTAAGTTATTTTTGGACTTCCTTTAGTTTTTATATTAAACATACTTATGTATTTGATTTATGATAATATCCAGCAAGCATAGCAAGAACACGAGCTCCCACAATGGCATTTATGCTATTTTTTTCACCATTTACTTCGACAAGATCAAATCCGATGATTCGCTTACCTGATTTTACGATCATATTTAATAAAAATTCTATTTGATCAAAGTCTAATCCTCCAGGAACTGGTGTGCCTGTATCAGGACATAAATAGGGAGTTAAACAATCTATATCGAAACTGATGTAAAGTTGATCGGGACAATTATTAATAATTTTTTTACAAATTGATTCCCAACTTTTTCCTTGGAATAAATCTTTTTTTAGATCGTGATTAAAATAAGTTTTAATTCTTCCTTTGGATTGTTTCATGACATTAAGTTCTTCTTCACAATAATCTCTAATTCCAACTTGAATTAAGCGACTTATATCTGATATCTCAGTGACATGTTTCATGATAGAAGCATGAGAGTATGTAAATCCTTGGTAGGCATCTCTTAAATCCATGTGCGCATCAAACTGAAGAACTCCAAATGTGTCGATGTAGTCTGCAAGGGCTTGAATGATTCCAAGCGATGTTGAATGGTCTCCTCCTATCATTCCTACTAATTTTTCGTTTTTAATAGCACTCTCTGTTTGTTTATAGATCCATTGATTCATTTTATTGCATTCTGAGTTAATTAAGTTTAAATCTGCAATATTTTCTTCTGTTAATGTTATGTTATTTTCGTTTGCAGTTATGATTTTTTTGGCACGTTGTCGAAGTACTGTATTTTCTTTTTTTAATGGTTCATTTTCTTTTAAAAGAATAATACCATCTTCAAACATGTCTTTGTATTCGTGATGATAGGTGTCAAGTTGAGCTGATGCATCTTGAATAATGTTGGGGCCATTTACAGTTCCATCTCTGTAGCTTGTTGTAACATCCCATGTGGCAGGAATAATCCAAATATCAGCATCTTGTTTTGATTTATTCGTTTCAAATAATATATTTTCAGTGCTCATTTCATATAGTTTATCATTATGGAGTTTGACTTAATAGTTCATATTCTTTTAATTTTTATTTTATCTTGTGTATACTTCTTTTATGACAAAATTTAATCGAGCTAAATTCAAAGATAATGTCGTTATATTTTGTGTTGTTCACTATAATTTCGAATGTGTATGTGTCACGATTAAAAATATGTTGTCAATTTTAGACAAGATGCCAGATGTCTTTTTGGTTCTGATTGACAGTCGATCTGATTTAAACGTAAAAAAGTTTTTTGATGATATAAATCATCCTCAAGTAGATAAGGTCAGTTTACCAATTAATTTTGGTTATAATACAAGTGTCAATTTTTATATTAGAGATTTTATAAATAGTATAAATTTGCCCCGAATTATTATTCGCTTGGATGCAGATATTTTATTTTCTTACGAAAGCTTTGATTATTTAATTGAGGCGATAGATCAGTTACCTCTTTTCTCTGTAATTGGTATGACTTATGAAGATAATGATTGTAATCCTCAAATGAATACGTTTTTCAAAGCAAAAAAATATATTGGGAAAAATCAAAAACCTTATTTTATTAAACATCCATTTTTGACACCAGTAGCTGGAGGGATCATGGGTTTTCGTGGTGAAATTTTGAAAAATGAGTTGAATTATCAATTATTTCAACCAAAATATTTGCCCAAAAAATTTAATAAAATATTACCTGTTGGTGGTGCTGACTCAGCATTATATAATGCGTTGAAAGGAAAATATAAAATGGGATATTTAGAAGGAACAAAAGCATATCATTTAAAATCTAGAGATAATACAGTTTTAAATATTCCTGATGATTATCGCCATTTGTTAGAACATTAAAAATTTTTTACATAGGCTAGATACTCCATTTAATTTACAGTATTATTGAATCATGCAAAAAAACAAATTTTTAGACCAGTTTGATGAGTTTAGTGTATTTCCTATTTATCAAGAATTGGTTTTTGATATGGATACGGCTATTAATACGTTTTATAAGTTTCTAAATCAAGATGATGTTATTTTTCTGGAAGGTATTTCATCTTCCGAACAACATGGTCGCTATTCTTATTTAGCTTTAGATGCGTATTTAAAATGTATTTGTCATCACGATTCTTATGACCTAGTTTCAGACAAGCATTCTCATCGCCATTCAGGCACGGTATTTGATGCCTTGAGTGGATTATTGGATCGTTTTAGTTTGTCCTCAGATACACCCGATTATATTACAGGTATCTATGGCACAATAAGCTATGAAGTTGCTACACAAAGTGAAAACGTAATGGTATCGTCTAAACGTCGTTTAGAGACTCCTTATGCCGAATTTATGATTCCTAAAATAACCATTATTTTTGATAAGCATTACCATAAAATGACATTATGTTATTGTATTTTTAAAGAAGAAATAGATTTATCTAGTACGACTTTAGATTCTGTGTATGACCGTGCATTGGGTCAATTGGAAGCTCTAAAAGAGGTGATTAAACAACCTGTAAGCATAGAACCTGCTTTTTTAAGTAATGAAATAGATCACTATCAAGATATAAAAGCAACGTTTAATCGTGATGAAGATCGGTTTTACAAAGATGTTGAACGATGTAAAAAATATATTTATGATGGAGATATTTTTCAGATTCAACTTTCCAGACGTGCATCTGTTCCTTACAGTGGAAATCCTTTTCATTTATATCGTTATTTGCGAAATTTTAATCCCTCTCCATTAATGTTTTATCTTAAAAATAAACAATCAACCTTGATTGGAGCTTCTCCAGAAATTTTAGTGAATGTTTCAGATAGAAACATGATTATTCGACCAATAGCTGGCACGCGTAAACGATATTCGCAAGATCGAACTGAACAAGACATTATCGATGAATTAGTTACGGATGAAAAAGAAAAAGCTGAGCATATTATGCTGGTTGATTTAGCAAGAAACGATATAGCTCGTGCCTGTGATTTAGCTACGGTGCAGGTTAAAGATCTAATGATTGTAGAAAAATATACTCATGTCATGCATATGGTTTCTGAGGTTCAAGGAACTCTTAAAGCTGGTATGACGGCTGTTGATGCGTTGAAGTTTGGATTCCCTGCTGGTACAGTTACGGGTGCACCTAAAATTAGAGCTATGGAGATTATTGCTGAATTGGAAGATGAACAACGTGAATTTTATTCTGGAGGGATTGTTTTTTTTGATTTTAAGGGTAATTTAAAAACAGCATTAACGATTCGAAGTATTTTAGTTAAAGATGGTGTCGCCTCTACTCAAGCAGCGGCTGGTGTTGTTGCTGATTCTGTAGCAGAAGATGAATTTAAAGAAACAAAAAATAAAATGAGAAGTTGTTTGTCTGCAATGTCTCAGTTTGGGGATTTACAGTGATATTAGTTATTGATAATTATGATTCATTTACATACAACTTAGTTGATTATTTTGGTCGGCTTACAGCTGAAGATATTCTGGTTTATCGAAATGATAAAATTTCAATAGCTAAAATAAAAGAGTTAAATCCAAATTATATTGTTATTTCTCCTGGTCCAAAAACGCCAAAGGAAGCTGGTATTAGCAAAGACGTGATTAAAACATTTGGACAAACAATTCCTCTTTTGGGTGTTTGTTTAGGGCATCAAGCTATTGGAGAAGTGTTTGGGGCTACCATTTATAATGCTAAAGAGTTGATGCATGGTAAAACGTCTCCTATCACGCATTATGGACATGCTTTATTTGCAGATATTGCGTCTCCTTTTCAGGCAACTCGCTATCATTCGCTTGCAATTGATCCTGCTACATTACCAACAGATTTAGAAGCTATTGCCCATACAGAAGATGGCGAAATAATGGCTGTTTCGCATAAAATATTCCCTATTTATGGTGTTCAATTTCATCCAGAATCAATTTGTTCTCCTGATGGATTAACATTATTGAATAATTTTTTGAGATTAGAGATGGATAATAAATAAGCTATGTTTAATTTATTAAAGTCTTCAGCATCGTCATCAGATATAACAGTGATTTTATGTTCTTATAATCGCCCACATTTATTGAATGAGCAAATAGAGTCAATTAAATCGCAATCTGTTCCTGTAGATGATATTTGGTTGTGGTATAACCAAGGTTCTGAACCTCAGATTCAGGTTCAGGATATCAAAGTTGCATATTGTAATTATAACTTTAAATTTTTTGGTCGGTTTGCGTATGCAATGTTAGCTAAAACAAAGTATATTGCTTTTTTTGATGATGATACGATTCCTGGTAAGAATTGGTTAAAAAATTGTTTGGGCCATATGGAAACTCATGAAGGTATTTTAGGCACAACAGGTGTTCAATTAACAAAGAAAAAATATATTAATCATATCAAAGTTGGTTGGAATGGAACAAATGGTTCGAATGAAACAATTGAAGAGGTTGATTTAATTGGGCATGCTTGGTTTTTAAAAAAGGAATGGCTTAAATATTTATGGTATGAAGATCCCGTTTCTTGGGACAATGGTGAAGATATTCATTTAAGTTATATTGTTAAAAAATATGCAAATATCTCTTCTTATATAGTTCCTCATCCTAAATGTGATTTATCTGTTTGGGGTAGCACAAAGGGCTCTGATTATGGCAGTGATGATCAAGCTTCATGGAAAAAGCAACCTAATAAGCATATAAATTTAAGAAATAAAGTTGTCAAAAATCTTATAGAAAGAGGTTGGAATCCATTATTTATGGCAAAAGAAAATGAGTTCTCAAAATAATCGCTATTCACCAAAAATATTGTATATAGCTGTTCATTCTCATCATGGTTGGGGAGCAGAGTATTGGTTAAGTAAGTCTTTTAATAGATTAGGTATATCATTAATAAAACTAGATTATCGTGAGATTCGATCTAATGGTGGTTATAAGGAGCTAAGATTTCAAATAGATAAGATGCAAGATTGGTGTGATGTTATTTTTGTTCAACGAGGTGATAATATTCCAAGTAATGTTTTTAAAGGACTTTCTAAACCCATTATTTTTTGGAGTACAGAATTGCTTCATAGACGACGAGATGTTAATCAATTGCTAAAAAAAGATTATTTTTCTTGGTTGTTTGTTCATACTCATCGTTGTTTAGATATTATTAATAAAAAGTTTAAGCACTTCAATTCGACTGTTTCGGTTTTACATAATGCAACGCCAAAAGAACATATTGTTGATACAGAGATTAATCGAGATTATTTTGCAATTTTTAATCGAAGTTTGTCTTCAAGAAGAAAAAAATGGTTAAAGCCTTCACTTGATTTAGTTGATGTAAAAACAGGTCGTTATGGCAATGATTATTTTAATGATTTAAAATTCAGTAGTGTTGCTGTTAATATTCATTACTCTAACAACATTGATTTTGAAACCGGAATTTTTGAAGCCTTGTCGGCAGGTTGCGTCGTTGTTTCTGAAACATTAGACCAAAAAACATTACTAGATTTGAATCTTAAGCATGTGATTATTGAAGTATCGACTCCAATGGAATTAAATTCTGTTTTAATAGAATTAAAACAAAATCCTACTTTATTAGAAAATTATAGAATAAAAAGTTTAGAAGCTATTAAGACAAATACGTGGGATCAAAGAGCTCAAGATATTTTAGATGTAATCGAATCTATTAGATGAGAGTTTAATTTTTTTTAAATTCAAATAAGCCACAACTATAATTTGCTTTTTCAAGGTTGTCAGGAACTGTATTTTCATAAAATTTACCATCATCACCAATGTATGAAAATGATACTAATGTCATGTTATTGAATAATTTTAAAATAGTTTTGGGATTAAATATTCGATGAGCATTAAATTGAACCTTTTCTTTTCCAATTGGGACAGAAAAATATAGTTTGCCTTGGCTTTTTATTGTACGTTGAATATTAAAGATTAATTTTTCGTATGATGCAGGGTCTACAGGATCGTTGTATCGACCTAATCCAAAATGTTCTGCAGCATGTAGACATGAAAATGATTCAATCGAATTATCTTTAAAACTACTTAGGGATGTAGCATCATCTTGAATGAATTTTAGATTATTGATTTTTGTTTTAAGGGGTCTTATGTCAACATATTCAACTTCTCGAAAAACAAGCAAATGAGAGATGAATCCATCTAATCTTGATCCAATATCAATATGTCTTAGAGGGTTGTTTTTTAATATTTTTTGGGCTGCCCAAATATCTTGATGAAAATAATGCGAATCTATTTTTCCAGCTTCATCAAATCGTTCGGAAATAATGGGTCTTAAATTTGAAAATTTTATAGGAAATCCGTTGGTTTTATTTAGTTTGTTATATTTTAAAATAGTTTTTAAAAAGTATATGTAATCAAAAATTTTTCTCATTTGTAGTTATTTTTTTCCTCTAATTGACCAGTCAATGTTGTATGTTTCAAATATATGTTGTAATTCATGAGGATACTCAGAAAGATTCCATTTCCCCTTAACAACAGCTGTTGCAATGTAGGGATAAATACTTGAATCGAAATGTCCCCCTCTCTTTTTTTCATTCCTATAGGCATAAAATCCTTTTATGTTAAGTTTTTTACATGCCTTTTCGTACTCTTCAGATTCAAACCATTTTGTTGCTTTGACTGTTTTGTAAAGTTCTATAAAACGATCTTTTTTCCATATTGTTGGTTGCATTGAAAATTGAGGAAACGATGTTTTATTTACGAAAAATAAATCATCCATAAAATGTTCGTCAGAGAAATTTTTTCCTGATTTTATTAGCCTTATAAAATCAAAATTTTTATTGTTTTCGAGAATTTTGATGTAGTTTGCTATTTTTTCAATATTAACATCGTTGTATAAAATTAAATCTTCTTGAAGATAGATAAAATAATCTTCAGGTATGTTTTCTAGACAATTTATCCATGCTGTGTAGTATGGGGCATTATTATCATATTTGAATGTAGCTGTAATGCTTGGATGTGTGTAGTCTGTGTCTGATATAAAGTAAATACTTGAATTAGAGTGATAGTGTTTTTCTAGTTGTGAAAAATGTGCTTCCCATACATCTTTCATGTTGGAGTTACTATACGTAATTAAACATATGTTTTTCATTTTAAAAATGATATCAACTATGTTTTTTTTTATCAAATTGTAATTTTTATTTTTATTATTTTAATTTTTAATTTTCTTTTTTTTATCCCCCCCTCCACATTTTTTTTTTTTAATGATACATTTTATTGGTGTCATTTAATTTAGATTGTAGTAAAGATTCACCTGCGTCGAGATCTTCAATAGAAGAACTAAGACGAAATGAAATATCACGAGAAGAACAAACAAGGGCTTGGTTAGCTAAAGCAACACCTCCGCAGTGCACTGAAAAGTTTATTTTTGAAGAATTATATAAAACCGTGCACCCATCTGTGCACTCATCATTTGTAGATCCTGACTTTAACAATTTTTACCCAACAAAGCTTCCCTCTAAACAGACGTTTTCTGATTATGTAGGCAATCTTAAAGAAGTAGAGGACCCCTCTGTTTCAATTAGTAATGTAGGTGAAGCTAAAGAAGAGAGCTCCGCTGGTTCAACTAGTGAATTTATAGATTTTTTTGCACAGGAACAGGTTTTTTGTGGTAAACCCGGCCCTCCTCGTGCGCCAATTCATGATTATCCTTTTCTAAACATTATAAGACAAGATACACAGGATGGCTCCTCTGATTCAAGTAGTAACGATGGAAAAAAATCAAATATTAGTCGTAGATTCAAACCTCCTTGTATCCCAAGTTATGATCCTCCTAATCAAGATAGTAATGTAAATAAGTTAAAAACTGATTAATTATTATATATGTTGTTAATGATTAAAATAAGTTAAACTTTTTTAAATGAAAAAAACAATAGCATGTATCATTGGGACACGTCCTGAAGGAATAAAACTTGCCCCGATTATACATGTGGCAAAACAAGATTATTCAGATTTTTTTACTCCTATTGTCATTGCAACGGGTCAGCATAAAGATTTGGTTAATGATGTTTATGATTATTTTAAGATTGTACCGGACTATACACTTAACATAGATCGTAAAACTCAATTACTTTCAGAACTTCAAGCCTTACTAACCCAATCTTTAGAATCGCTTTTTATTAATATAAAACCTGATTTAATTATGGTTCAAGGAGATACTCTGTCTACTTTAGCTGGTGCAATGGCTGCCTATTTTCAAAAAATTCCAGTTGCTTATGTTGAATCTGGTTTAAGATCGGGTCAGCTTTATGCTCCTTTTCCTGAAGAAGCAAATCGTTTGATGGTTACAAAGTTAGCGGCTTGGCATTTTACACCAACGTCTAAAGCCACAAGTGCTTTGAACGCCGAAGGTATTGTTAATCATGTCTATGAAGTTGGTAATACTGTGGTTGATGCTATTGATTATGCTTTATCTCATGGATTTAATCAGGAAAGTGCACGGCATCCGTGGTTAGAACATAAACAAGATCATCGTAAAATGGTGTTAATTACAATTCATCGTCGTGAAAATTGGGATACTGAATTGGATCATGTAATAGCTGCTGTTAAGTCATTATCTGACCAATTTAAGGATTGTTTAGATTTTGTTTGGATTTCTCATGCCAATCCGTTGCTAGCTAAAAAAATTCACACAAAACTTGATCATGTCACTAATGTATTCATTTATCCTCCAGCATCTTATCCTCAATTATTACATTTAATGAAACAGTCATATTTGATATTAACCGATTCAGGTGGAATTCAAGAAGAAGCTCCAACAATGAATAAACCTGTTTTAGTTGCTCGTGATGTGTCTGAGCGAATGGAAGGTGTGGATGCAGGGTGTGCTACATTAGTTGGAACAAAAACGGAGTCTATTATTCGTCATGTGACTAAGCTCGTTGAAGATGATTCTGTCTATGATGCTATGACTGGGATTGATAATCCTTACGGAGATGGTCAAGCAAGTCGGCGTATTCTAGATATCTTGCGATCCTTTTAAAATATTTCTTGTTGCCGCTGTAATCTTAACAGATAATGTTTGACCAAGTTTTTGATTGGTTTTAGGAAGAATAACAATGCGATTACAATCTGTTCGACCTTGAACTTCATTGTCAGATTTTTTTGTTTTTAAGTCTTCAATTAAAATGTTTTGAGTGCTTCCAATGAGTGCGTTATTTTTTTTCATTGAAATGCTGTTTTGAATATCATTTAAACGGATAATGCGATCTTTTTTTATATCTTCAGATACATCATCTGGAAATTTTTGTGCTGCACGTGTGTTTGGACGTTCTGAATATTTAAATATAAATGCAGAATCAAATTCTACTTTTTTTACAACGTCAACGGTATCGAGAAATTCGTTTTCTGTTTCTGTTGGAAAACCTAAAATAATATCGGTTGATATAGCTATATCTGGAATGATGTCACGAATATCGCTGACAAGGCCCAAAAATTCTTCTTTTGAATAAGACCGATTCATTTTATGTAAAATCCTGTCATTTCCTGCTTGTAAAGGCATATGGATTTGATTGCAAATATTAGATCTTTCAGACATTAATTTAATTAATTTTTTTGGAAAATCTTTAGGATGTGGTGATGTGTAGCGAATTCGTTGAACGCCATCAACATCACTGACCATTTTCATTAAATCTGTAAAATCGTATTGTTCATATTTATACGAATTGACGTTTTGGCCCAGTAAAGTAACTTGTTTATACCCATCTTTGACTAATTGTTTTACTTCTTCAACGATGTTGTATGGGTCGCGGCTTCGTTCTCGTCCTCTG
Source organism: Rickettsiales bacterium (assembly GCA_038120575.1). Taxonomy (GTDB): domain Bacteria; phylum Margulisbacteria; class Marinamargulisbacteria. The sequence continues at coordinate 7,228 of JAYOLY010000004.1, read as the reverse complement.
GTGTATGGAACAACACAAAATGTGCAAAAATTATTACATCCACGCATAATTGCAATCCATGCATTTACTTTGCCCTCTCTTGATGGATATACATCGCTATATGTTTCAAATTCTGATAATGTAACATCGTATTGTTTTTCTCCTGAACTATTTAAACTTTCAATTAAGCCAGGTAAGCTTTTGTAACTGTCAGGACCTGCAATAAAATCTATTTTTAATCGAGAATTTTCGAGTAAATCTGTTTTGAAATTGGTTGCCATACATCCCAGTACGCCGATGAGTGCATTGTTGTTTTCATGTTTGATTTCATGAACTCGATTGTATATTTTTCGATTGGCATTATCTCGAACTGAACATGTATTTAACATGACAATATCAGCACCGCGTTCTTGGTTTGCAATTTCAAATCCATCTTTAGTCAAAATAGATTTGATCAATTCGGTGTCATATACATTCATTTGACATCCATATGTTTCTATAAAAACTTTTTTCTTTGTCATCTTGTGCTAGATTATACTGGACTGTGTATTAAACATAAAGAGATGATTAGTAGGTTATGGTATGAAATTTGTTTTTCAAATTTTCATCAGATTTTAAAGGTACTTTAATATAATTATCGGTTAATCCTGTCCAAATTCCCTTTTTTTGGGATTCAAATAAGACATTAAGTTGTTTTCCTTTTTGATTGTTGTAAAATGAATCTCTTTTATTTTCACTTAATTTGCGAAGAATTTTACTTCGTTCAGCAATTGTAATGGCATCAACTTTTTGCTCTTTTTTTGTACTTCTTGCAAATTTTCGTTCAGAATAGCTAAATACATGAAAATAATGAATTGGCATTGTCATCAGGTTTGCAACAGTCTCGTCAAAATGTTGTTTAGTTTCTCCAGGAAATCCTACAATTATGTCGGTACCTATACAAATATCTGGAACGGTTTTGTAGGCCCATTCAATGAATGATCTAAAGTCTTTGATGCTATATTTTCTAGCCATTGCTTCTAAAATATCCTGACTTCCACTTTGTAACGGGATGTGAAGATAGCGGCATAATTTTGGGTTTGTATTCATCATTTCAATTAATCTTTTTGGAATGGTTGTTGGTTCAATGGATGAAATTCGAATGCGTTTGATACTTTCTATTTTTGAAATGCCGTCAATGACATCTATGATTGTTTTGTTTTCATAGTTGTATGTTCCTACATTGATGCCAGTGATGACAATTTCTTGGTGACCTGCGTCTCCTAAATCAATACATTCACGAATAATATCTTCAAATACCCTACTTCGAGCTGGACCTCTTGCAAAAGGAATCACACAAAACGAACAATAAAAATCGCAACCATCTTGTATTTTGATATTAGCTCTTGTGTGATGTTGATCAATACTTGACCGTTCTATCGTGAATGCAGATCGAGTTATTTTATCTGTTTTTAAAACTGTAGTTGTGTCGTGAAGAGTTTGAGAAATGATGTGATGTGTATTCATTTTTTCTGCATTACCAATAACCCATTTAACATTTTTTAAGTCTAGTAATTGCTCTTTGTGAACTTGAGATTGACATCCAATTAAGGCTATTTGAATGCTGGGGTTATGATTAACAAGTTTGTTAATAAGTCGTTTTGTATCTGTATCCCCGTTTTCTGTTACAGTACAGGTGTTGATTACAGCGATGTTAGCATGTTTTGTATCCTCAACGATTGTAAACCCTTCTTCTTTGAAGGCATTTTCTAGAGACGCTGTTTCAGATTGATTTAATCGGCACCCTTGGGTGATGAATATGACCTGTTTCATGTGCTCGATTGTAGCACAATGCAGGGTAAAGGGTTATAGTTGAGTTTATTTTTTTTCTCGTAATTGCTTAAAAAAATTTTGTAGTAATTCTAGACTTTCTTTTTTTTCTATATAGTAATGATTCACCTTATGATTAAAGTATTGTTTAGAAAACATATTTAATTTTGTTTCTGCGCCCCAACGACTATCTTTAGCTGCGTAAAATATAGTGTTTACTCGTGCATGTAATATGGCTCCTGCACACATTGGGCAAGGTTCTAATGTTACATATAAATTGCAATTGTTTAAACGCCAAGAGTTTAATTTTTTTTGAGCTTTTTTGATGGCGAGTATTTCAGCGTGGGCTGTGCAATCTTGTGTTGTTTCTTTTAAATTATGTGATTTGGCTATAATAACGTTGTTATGGACAATGATACAACCAACAGGAACTTCTTTTTTTAATTGTGCCTTTTGGGCTTCTTTAAATGTGTTTTTCCAGTAGTAATCATCCATTAATTAAAGCTGAAGTTTATTTTGCTTTGTCCAGATTGATCATCTAGGGGGCCAAATTTTTTTTCATAATTTTTAATGTTTTCTTGAAGCGTATCTGCTAGATTTTTAGCATTTTTTGGTGTGATGATGATTCTAGATTGAATATCGGCTTGAGGGTTATTGGGTTGAATGAAACCAAAATCTAGTACAAATTCTTCTTTGGTATAGCTTGTAATGATAATGTTGTTGTAAGATCCGTTGGCAATATCTTTTGAAATGTTTAAATTTATTTTTTTTTCTGGATTATTTTCTGTCATGTTTCACCCTTTCTAAATACTCACCTGTTTCGGTGTTGATTTTAATGATATCCCCATCTTTGATAAAGCTGGGAGCATTAATGACAATGCCATTTTCACATTCAACTGGTCGAAGTGATGCTGCTGCAGTTGCTTTTTTAACTTCAGGTGGAGCAGATACAACTTTAAGCTCTAAAGTACGTGGTAAATCAAATCCAACGACATTTTCTTCATAAAATGTGATTTCATAATCTTCAGACTCTTTAAGATATTTTTCTGATTCTCCAATAATGTCAGCTGAAACAGAAATTTGGTCAAACGTTTCGTTGTCCATAAATACATAGTCAGTTGCTTCTTTGTATATGTATTGCATTGATTTTGAATTCAATGACGCTTTTTGAACTCGTTCGTTAGACATGAATCGTTTTTCCATGTTTCTTCCATTAATGATATTTTTTAGTTTTGTTTGCATTACAGCATTACCCTTTCCTGGGGTTCTGTGCATTTTCCATGTAACTCTGTATAATTCTTCGTCAATAATTAAAATCATACCTTCACGGATTAGTGTTGCATTAATTTGCATAGTTGATACCTCTTTTCTTCTTGCTTAAGTTTAAGGCTATCAAGTTTTGTGTTGTCTTGTAAAGTTTTTATAAATTTTTTGAGGAGTTTTTTATGACGATATTCAGTACTGGATTTTATAAAATATTAAATCAATTGTTAATGAATAACAAAAAAGCTAAAAGTTTAATTGCTTTATCTTTAAAACGTTCCTGTTGTTCTACAAATCTTGGGTCTCAAGATAAGATAGAGCCTGGATCAAGATTATTGACTCCAAGAATTGATTTAGCATTAAGGCATTTAGGTAAAGATGATTTGAATGATTTAAGACTTGTTGAATCTTTTAAATCTATTGAAGAGATGGGACGAGACATTATGGAATTGATTTCATCTTTTGCTAAATTTAAGCAACAAAATCCTGTTTCTTTTTTAGATGACATGAAACTTAATCTTGTGCTGTATTGTCAACAACATTTATCTTCTGAAGAAGATTTTGAACTTGATCTAGAGCAAAGTAAAAAAGTTATTTCTAGGCTTTTTAGTTATAGTAGGACCATATTTGATAACAAATTTAATGGTTGTTTAAGGAAATTAAACATATCAATTGAAGAACTGCAAAACTTTAGTTCTATTGAAGTTATTTTAAGTTACTTAAATAATTCAGAACAAAAAAATACTGATTTTAAAAATTTTTTATGGTTTTTTGTATCTAATCATGAATCTGAAAAAGAATTTAAAGATTTATTAATTCAATATGGGCAACAATTGTCCAAATCTGTGGATTTCTGTTTGAGTAAAACTTCAATGTATTCTACTTTAGCAAAGTTTCCATATTCAGAATTAGCTGAATGGTTCCTTATAAGGCAATCTATGAAGTCTATTGAGTCTCTTTGGACAAGTTACTGTTCTGAACGTGGAAATCAAGATGTATTTATTTTTGGTCATATTATATTTTTACATATGGCTGGGGATGTTTTACCCTTAGCATGTAAACTATTAGATACGACCAATAGTAAATTTCTAGATTATTTAAGCTATCGGCATTTAATTTCCGACTTTAATTCTCTGTCAAGTGAGTAACCAAAACATGCTTTACAAAAATTAATATTTCATTTTTGTGTTGTTATTGAACAAGTTTTTTCTAAGGAATTTATGGCATTTAATACTAATTTGATTAGTTCAAATTTAGCTTCTGAAAGATTAACACAACTAAAATTTCAACTTTTGCAGGATTTAAATAATTTTGATTCAGATAGAATTATAAAACTATGTGAAGAATTTTTAAAATCTTTAAACTTTAATTTTGAATTAATTCAGGATGCTTTGGGCGAGTATACCTTGGTTATTGGTACTTAGAAATAATAACTAAAGTAAAAAAAATCAATCCTATTCCAATCCAAGTTGAAAGCGTATGAGTTTCATTGAAAAAGAATAGACCACTTAACGTGGTAAGTGGAACTAGCATTAACATTAAAAGTGAACAAATTCCTGCTGATGAATATTTGAATCCTAATGTCATAAATAGTTGACCAATTAAGCCTACACTTCCCATTAGTGCTAATAACATAAGATTTGTACTAGAAATAATGGGGGCAGAAATGATTGTGGGAATAAGCATAACTAATGCTGAAATTGTATATGTAACAAGCACTATTGTTGCGGTATCGTGATTGTCTCGAAGTTTTTTGACAGTAATGTAAACACCAGCATTTAAAAATGATCCAAGTAATGCAAATGCGTTTCCAATGTTAAATTCTGTTATTTGTTCTGGTTTTAAGATTAAAAAGAGTCCAATAAAGGCTAAGGGAATAGCAAGTAGAGACGCTTTATGAGGTTTGTTTTTATGTGCAATGTAGCCAAAACATAAGGTCCAAATAGCAGAACATTCAAAAATCAGCATACTTTTACCAATTTGCCCATATTTAAACGATAGAAATAGGCAAGACATAGCAGATATTCCAAAACATATTCTCAAAAAAAACATTGGATATGATGTGATATGGATTTTTTTTCTTTTCATTAAAAAAAATGGAATCAAAAATACAGGGCCTGCTAGAAATCGAACCAACATAATGACATCAACAGAAAGCGTTGTACTGATTAATTTTACTAGGGAAAAACTTCCTGTAAAAAACAGGTTTGCTGTTAAAAGTTGAAGTGGTGCTTTTATTGATTTTGACATGGAGTAAGTTTAAATTTAAATGTTGTAGTGTTCAACTATAATGGAGGTCTTCCAAATTGATGAGTTCAACTATAATGGAGGTCTTCCAAATTGATGAGACACTGAAAGTTTTTTAGATGCTCTATCGCTTGAAGATCCTTCTAAAGGATATGTTCTTTTTTTACTCTCTAATTTAGCTATTATATCGTTTAACAGGTGAGTAAAATTTGTTTCAGGAGACCTTAATTTTTCCCAAAATGAGTTTAATACATTTAGTATCTTTAATGTAAATTCATCACCAAGCTTTGATTTAAGGTTGCTTATTCTTTTTTTAATATCTTCCAGTAGTTTTTGATCGTCACCTTTTTTGTCAGTTGCTGTTAATTTTTCAAAAGTTGACGTTAAGTCAAGATTGTCTTTGCTTGTTATTTCACTTAATGCTTGTTTAAGTAGTTCCATATTTGTTTCAACTTCAAATGATTGCAAAAAAACTAATTCCAATAGACATGTTAATACCATTGCAAGTTCTTCTTTAATTGTAAATCTATTGTGATCCCCTATTTCATGTTTTGGTGGCAAAAAATCCATATCTATTTGTATTTTCATATTTTTCGCTTTAGGCTCCAGTACTTGCGGGGATTTACAAGTAGAAACTTCAATATATTTAGGATTTTTTCCTAAAATATTTTGAAATATACTGTTTGCAAGTTCTGATGTAAGAGTTTCTGAGACTCCATTTGTGCCTACAACGTTTATTGCGGAATCAGTATCTCCAATCCATATATTATTTTGATTAGAAATAAAAAGATTTTTTAATCTAAGATCTCGATGTAATATGTTATTTTTATGAAAATCATTTACTGCGTTTAAAAACTTTATTAATTCAGCTAATATGTGATCTTTACTTGATGCAAATATATCATGAAAAAGTGACTTACTGTCTTTAGATAATTTTTTTCCTAAATCTCCATCCATTAATGGCATAAACACACATTGTTTAGTAGCTAAGTTAATTTGAATAGGTTTTTGAATAGTAGTAATAATTCCATCACATGTTGGTATTGCTATATTTTTATTATTTTCTTTTTTTAGAACTTTCATAGCGACTAGTATATTCTCGCCAGATGAAGATGTTATTTTAGCAATAAATACATCCCCATCATTACCTTTTCCAATTTTTTGTGCTATTTCGAGATGTGTCATATTTTCGATTAATGTGTTGAAATCATCGTATGTTTGCGATGTATGGTCTGATTGACTTTGTTCACTGTCCAAAATTGTTTGATCTGCTATTGTATGTAGAACTTGTTTAAATGGGCTGTCCTTTTCTTTTAGGCCATTATTTTCTACTTGTGATGTTAGAGATGAATAATTAGCGATAATTCTTTGTCGTAGTGGGGATGGTTTAGGAGATGGTATTTGGAGGGTACCTGTTAAAGGAGGAGGTGATGTAGGTGGTCGCCCACTATCATTTTTAACTGGTGTTGATTGATTACTCATCATAGAGTTTGGCGATAACGTGCTATTCTTTAATTGGTCAGATACAGGGTCTGAACTTTGATCTGAATTGTTTTGTTTTGATTTGCAACCTAAACCCGTGCCTATTGATATTGTCATTTTTTTGTTTTTTATTCTATATTTTATATTTATTTATCGTTTTTTTTTATAAAAAATTTCATTATTTTTAAATTTTGTGTTTAAGCAATTCTTTTGTAGTGTTTTTATCTGTTTTGTAATATAGTTTTTTTATGTATAAGTTTATTCAAAAATATGTTTATAAATATTGGGTTTATTATTGCTTTGGGTTGTTTTTTCTTGTTATCACTAACTATTTATCGACTTTGATTCCGTTACTATTTAAAGATGTATTTGATTTAATTACAGTAAAAAAAACTTAACTTATTGATATAAAAACTATATAAATTTCAATAGTGTTATATTCTGTTGT
>JAYOLY010000003.1:47049-54061 GCA_038120575.1 Rickettsiales bacterium | reverse complement strand
TGTTAATACAGTTTCACTACCATTAAATTCTGATGTGTCGGCAGCAGGAGATAATGGTGTTCCTTTTATTGAGTCTCAAGATCAATCTAAGTTTGGAGACTTATTTCTTACTTTTGTTGATGGGTTTATTGATGAATTAAATAAACTTAAGCAAGGCGATCTTGATTTGCCAAAAGTTGGTTTTTCTAAAGACGATGGTGTTTTAATTCATTTTAGTGGCGATGTCGAAAAAGCGATCAATGCAAAAGAATTAAGATTATCTTGTCAAAGTGCGTTAAATAGAGACGAATTTTCAAATAAACTCATTACAAAACCAGAAAGCATTTCTGAAAATATCTATCCTTTAAGTATGAATCCAGTTGGAAATTATGCTTTGGGAATTAATTGGAGTGATGGTCATTCGTCATTATATCCTTACGATCAACTTCGTAAATTAGCTAAAAAAGTTTAGTTTTTTTTCTTAACAGATAGTGTCAAAGAAAATGTTGCAACTGGGTTATGATTAATTTCAGATTGTTCGTATGCTGTTATTTTAACGGGTAAATGTTCTCTTTCAGGTGATTTGTTTGCTTTTTCAATTAAATTTTCAATATCTTTAAGTTGATTGCATACAAAGACGACATTGTCGTGAGCTCGTTTTAAAAACGATGCTGAAAAATCTTTAAAAATAATACTGATTTTATATTTTTTTTGATTAATCAAATAAAAAGCTCCAAATCCAGCTGAAATATCAGCTCCAATAGACAGGGTTCCAAAATACATACTATTTAGATGATTTTTAGTAAGCCAATTGAGTTTAATTTTTACTTGTAATGTTTTTTCATTACATACAATAATTTTTGGACCACAAAAAAATAGTAATGGAATGTGTTTTAAACTAAACCAGAAAAGCATTCGATTCATTTTTTTTAGAGTCATGATTTATTTTTCCGTGATCTATCTTTTTTTAAACATCTTTCAATGTGTTTTAAGGTGATATACTAGAGTTAAATATGGAGTAAAGGGAGTGGCGATGATTTATCGTAATTTAGGAAAGTCTGGTTTAAAAGTAAGTGTGCTGTCGTTTGGATCTTGGATTACTTTTTCTAAGCAAATGGATGAGAATGACTGTTTGAAATTAATGACTTATGCCTACGATCAGGGTATTAATTTTTTTGATAATGCTGAAGTTTATGAAAAGGGACTCAGTGAAGAAATTATGGGGTATGTTTTAAAAAATACGGGATGGAGACGAGATACGTATATTGTATCGTCTAAAGTGTTTTGGGGAGGACAACACCCTACCCAACGAGGATTGTCAAAAAAGCATGTTCATGAAGCTTGTCATGCAGCTTTAAAGCGGTTAAATGTTGAGTATTTAGATTTGTATTTTTGTCATCGTCCAGATCCTGAAACGCCAGTTTTGGAAACAGTTTTTGCGATGAATGACTTGATTTTGCAAGGTAAGATTTTATATTGGGGAACATCTGAGTGGAAGCCTAATCAGTTAATAGAAGCCTATAAATGCGCGGCAAAGTATGGGTTGCGAGGGCCTACAATGGAGCAGCCAGAATATAATTTATTTAATCGAAAAAATCTTGAAGTAGAGTTAAAGCCAGTCATAGATAAATATGGGCTAGGTACAACAATTTGGTCGCCCTTGTGTTCTGGAATGTTAACAGGAAAATATCAACAAGGCATTCCGAAAGGATCTCGTTTTGATTTGACAGGTTACGAATGGCTTAAAGATCGTTATGAAAGTGAGGTGGGGCAGCAACGGCTTAAATTGGTGGAACAATTTCAGCTATTGCTTAAAGAGATAGATATCTCTTTGTCTCAGGCTGCTATTGCTTGGTGCATAAAAAATCCAGATGTTTCAACTGCTATTCTTGGCGCTACATCGTTGGATCAATTAAAAGAAAATATTGCTTCAATGACAGTTTTAGATCAGTTAGATAGTGAGTTAATGAAAAAAATTGATTCAATCTTTCGATAATGATTAAGTTTATATTCGGTTGTGTGAGATTTTTTTTCATGTTGGGTAGTTTAGTTTATGGCAATAAAAAGTCAGCTAGATTAATGCAGCTTGCCAGGAATCTTGCCAAATACTAAGAGGCAGTGGAGGTGAAAACGACAAACTATTTCTTTTTAGTTTTTTATTTGATTTATTTTGTTGTATCTTTTAGTTATGAATTATAAATTTCTGTTATTAGTTATAATAATGTCATGGACCTCTTGCATTTCTGCGTTGTCTTTAGAAACGTCTAATAATTCGGATAGTGTGATGTTGATAAAAGAACTTGAAAGGCAAGTAAAATATAAATCATATACTATTCGTTTTGCTGCGTATCATCTTGAAACCGATATGTATGTTTATTTAAATGGTGATGAGTATTTTCCTATGGCAAGTTTGTCTAAGTTTTTAATGGCGTTAACATATTTGGATTTGGTAGATCAAAACGTTATTGATTCAACAAAACGTATTGATATTTCTCATGCTCAGTTGCGTCCCTATAGTGTTTTTTCAAAACTTTTCATTAACCCAGATGTATCTATCACACTTAATCAAGCCTTAGAAGCAATGATGATATATAGTGACAATACTGCAACAGATATAATTTTTCATGAAATTGGTGGGGCTAAAGCAATTAATAACTTTATGAAAAATCATGATATAAGTCATATCAATGTTTCTCGATCTATTTTGGAAATGCTTGCAGCCAATGAAGGTGTGGCTGTAACAGACGAGTTTTTTATATCTTTGTCAGACTATTATGAAAAATCAAGAGGTGTTGGACGAGTAGAAGAAGAACGATATAGAAAGAAATTTTTTTCAGATAAAAAAGACTCTGCCACAGCGAAGGCTTTTTTGACTGCTTTACTAAAGTTCTATTATGGTGAATTGCTATCTAAAGATTCAACAGACTATTTAATGAAAATAATGTATAAAAATGCTCATGGAACTAAAAGATTAAAAGCATTTTTACCTTTAGGAAAGTTTGCCCATAAAACAGGATCTTTAAGCATGTTAACAAATGATGCAGGTATTTATGTTTTACCAGATGACAAAGGACATTTGATTCTTGTTGGGTCCATAATGGAGCGATTTCCTGAACGATTGCCTGATTCACGAGAGTTCATCCATCAACGAGAAACTCTTTTAGCCCTTTTAGCTAAAAGCGTATATGATTTTGTGATATTTAAATAGTTTTTTTGCATAGTAATTGTTAATTTTTAAACTATCCGTTACAGTTATGCTATGAGACATGCTACTGGTTCAGCAACTAAATCACATTTAGAAAACAATAATTTACTAGCCAAACAATTAGGCAACACGTCTTTGTATGTTTCAGAAGTTGGATTTGGAACGTATCGTGTAAATATTAATAATTCAGAGCATAAAGATGCGCTTGTTCAAGCCTTAAAAAGAGGTGTTAACTTACTAGATACTAGTAGTAATTATGCCGAAGGCGACGCTGAACGATTAATTGGTAATACTATGCATGAATTGTTTGAAGATCAGGTCTTAACAAGAGAGCAGCTTGTGATTGTTTCTAAAGCTGGTTATATTGAAGGAAAAAAATTAAAAGATATTCAGAAAAGATCTAAATCTGATTCATATCCAGATATAGTAGACATTGATCAAAATTTATATCATTGTATTCATCCCGATTTTCTAAATGATCAGCTAGAAGACAGTTTAGACCGACTTCAAACAAGTTGTATCGATGTTTTTTTATTACATAACCCAGAATATTTTAAATTGTTTTCTCAACGTGAGGGACATTCAAAAGACGAGACAGATAAGATTTATTACAACCGTATAAAAGAAGCGTTTACTTTTTTAGAGCGTGCTGTTGAGGATGGTCGGATTCAATATTATGGAATAAGTTCTAATACACTTCCAATTAGTGATAATGATTTTATGCATACATCTCTTGAAACATGTTTAGATATAGCATCAGATATTTCCAAACATAATCATTTTAAAGTTGTTCAGTTTCCTTTAAATTTACTTGAAACATCTGCAGTTACATCATCACATTCAGGTAATGGGTTATCAACTTTGGCTATTGCAGAAAAACATCACTTAGGTGTTTTAATTAATAGACCGTTGAATGCAATTTATAATCAGTCTGTTTTTAGATTAGTTGAACTTGAAATTGAAGAATCGCTAAGTCGAATTGAGGTTGAAGATTCAATAGAAGAGTTTAAACTTATGGAAGAGCAGTTGATTGCAGTGGTTAAAGACTATTTAGAGTCTGTTAATTTAGCCGATCAAGACATTGTTTTTGATTTATCAAAGTTGGTTGAATCTATTTGGTTTTCTCAGCCTGATGTGTTTTATTGGAAAGAACTGCTTGATACATTTTTGGTCCCTCGAGTTGAACATCAGCTTTCTTTATTTTCATTTGAACAATCTCATGATCGTGTTCAATTTATGATTGAGAGATATTTGTATACATTAAATCAAACTGTTAAATCTATTAATGCTTATTTCACGCAATACCACACCCAACAAACAGATCATATAAAACGATATTTAAATGAGTTTTTTCCAAACTTGGCAAGTTCATTTGGACTTGCAAATAAATCCATTCGAATGATCAGGCAGACGTCAGGAGTGAGTAGCATATTAATTGGAATGCGACGTTTTGATTATGTTGACGATATTTTTTCAGAATTAAATACTGACATAGATTTGAGTGTTAAAGCGAATTGGCAGCAGTTAGTTGATTTTAAATTATTAGATGATTAATCAAAAAAAACTATTTATTTTTGACTTGGATGGGACATTAATTGACTCTTTTATAGATGTTCATAATGCCATGAATCAGGCTTTAAATGATTGTGGTTTTTCATCTTTAAATCGTGATGAAATCAGACAATTAATTGGTCCGGATTTGCAGTTTTCTATGTCTAATAAAATTAATTCGTCATCGTTTAATTATGATGACTTTATAAAAAAATATCGAGATTATTATGTGGATTCAAGTACTACGTATACAAGGTTGTATGATAATGTGGAATGGGTTTTAAATTCTTTAAAAGATCAAGATAAACAGCTAGCTGTATTAACCAATAAATCTGAAGATCAAGCAAAATTAATTTTGAGTAAACTCAATGTTGTACATTATTTTTCATTTGTTGCAGGGCCTGATACTTATAATGTTGCCAAGCCTGATCCTATGGGGATTTCTAATTTATGTTCACATTTAAATGTTTCCATATCAGATAGTGTTTTTATTGGGGATACTGAAATTGATTTATTAACTGCAACTAATGTAGATATGACATCTGTTGCTGTAACTTATGGATATCGCACTCGCGCTGAACTTTTAAACTATTCGCCTAGTTTCATAATAGATTCTTTAGATGACTTGTTGGGATTGTAATTTTTAAGGGTTCTCAGATTCACCTTACACTTTGTATAATAACAAGCAAATGAGATATAGATCTTACAATAATAATAACAATTTTTTCTGGTTAGGCCTTTCAATGTTTTTTATGTTTGGAGGCTTTAGACTTTTTTTTGCACTTCTTCCTATTTTAGCTTTTTTGTTATTGATTGGGTTTGCATTTTCGGCTCTCAAAATTGGAACTAACATATTTAAGTTTGGACGAATTAACGATTATGTCAAACAGACTTCTGTAGAAAAAAGACAGTTTGTTGAGCTGATGATTCATGTGATTTCTCATATCATTAAAGCAGACGGACGAATTGATCAACGTGAAATTCAAACCATTGTTTTGTTTTTTCAGCAACGTTTTCGTTATGGAGTTAGGCAGATTATGTGGGTTCAAGATTTGTTGCAATATTCGTTGTCTCAACCACAACCCTTTGAGCAAGTATGTTCAGAAATTAATCAGCAGTTTGGTCTTGATGAAAAACAACTGTTGTTAGAGGTCGTTTTTGAGGTATCTGCTTCTGATGGAGTCATTTCCAAAGAGGAATTTGTGTTAATTCAAAAAATGGTATCTATTATGGGTATAGATGCCGACATTTATGAACGAATGAAAACAAAATATTCAACGTCAGCTAGTTCTGAGGCTGAAGATTATTATTCGATATTGGGGTTAACGTCTAATGCGACTAAAGAAGAAATTAAACAAGCATATAAGCAGTGTTGTAAAAAATATCATCCAGATAAAGTTCAACATTTAGGTGATGAATTTAAATCTTTTGCAGATGAAAAAATTAAGCAGGTTAATGAAGCGTACGAAATATTATACAAAAAATAATGTATGTATGATTTAGATCATTTAAAAGAAAGTTTAGATCGTCATGATGCGTTTTCTTTTTTATTTGTATATCTTCAATTAGTTCAGCAAGGTGTATCTTTATCTCTTCCGAAAGATAGCGATTCTAAAATTGTAGAAGCAGAGTGGCTCAATTGTATGCCTAGTTCATGTCAACATGTTACAGATTTGTTTTTAAAACAACTTACAACATTATGGTTAAATTTAGTTTTAGCTCATAGTGGTCCAATGTCTGATTATTATGTTTCTGAATTACTAGACTTATTAAAGCAAGATTTTCAATCAAATAAATCTAAAAATCAATTACAAAGTAATGCTTTGAAAGGGAATGATCCTAATTTGATGACTACAAAATTAAGTATAAGTTCAGAGTATGAACTTGAAGAAAAAGTATTATCTCAAAAGTTTTTAGACAAAGATGAGTTGTATAAAAAATGTGTAGAGTATTATTTACAATCAAATCTGCTTTCTTTTTTGAATTATTTTTTGCAATGGTGTTTGATAACCAATCAATTAGATTACCCAAAAGTTAGTGTTTTGGATCACATAGAGCAGGCTTGGGGTCCTATTTTGTTTAAAGTATTTAATAAAAAGCCTAACCAACAATTTTTAAAAGATTTATCACATTTATGGTTTCAATTGGTGAATCATTCATTTGTTCCTTATACCAAAAAAGATTTAAAACAACTTATATTTAATTTTCAAAAAAAATATTTTAAAGACATTCAATTATAGTGTAATTGATTGTTTTTAAGTTTTGATTATGTTAGGC
>JAYOLY010000003.1:4987-47039 GCA_038120575.1 Rickettsiales bacterium | reverse complement strand
GAGTTTTAATTGAATAAACGAAATTATATTTTAGAGATGTTGTCTCTTGCTTGTGCTGTACATTGTCTTTTAGCTCCAGCAATTGTCATTTTCGTTCCATTTATGGGGTCTTTTTTTGAAAATGTTTGGATAGAGCTTTTAATTTTATTTTCATCAATTATTATTGGTTCAATTATTATTTATAAAGGCTTTTGTCAGCATAAACGACGTCATGTTTGTATACTTTTTATTATTGGCATTATGTTTTGGATCTCTCATCTTGGTTTAGATTTTTTTGATATGCATGAATTTGAATGGATTTTATTTTTTATTGGTTCTTTTTTTGTGGTTGGATCGTATTATTTTAACCATCGAAATTTGAAGTGTTGTTCTCATTGATATCGAAATTTAAACGTTTGAAATAATTTTCTCTGTAATCATTATATCCATTTTTATGTCGTGTTCTTCAGTTGAAAGGTGTTTGATATATTGAAAATCGAATCCAATGCCTATTTTTATGCCTGGAAATATGGATAATGTTTTATCATAGATTCCTTTACCATATCCTAATCTATTTCCTTTATAATCAAAGCCAACTCCTGGAATAAGCCAGCATATTTTTTTATTTGTTTTGTGATCCAGTTTTGGTAAATTACTTTTTGGTTCTTCGATGTTAAATGGTCCTGTAATAAAGTCGTTTAGATTTTTTACTTGAATAAAGTGGTAGGTGGTTTTATTTTTCTTTGGAAAATATAAAGATATGTTTTGATCTAAAACCCAATGATAGATATCGTCTAGATTGACTTCATTTTTTATGGATTTGTATCCTACAATTACATCTGGAGACAATGTTTTAATTATATCAATACATTTTAAACAAATCTCTTTGCTAGATAGTGTTATGTCTGAGAGACTTAAGTTAGACCGTTTTTGAAGTAACGTTTTTCGAACAGTTTTCTTTTGATCTTTGATGTTATGTTGTTTTAATTGCATGTAGTTCGTTTACAACCATATCTCCAATTTCTGTTGTGGAAAATCCCATTTTGGCAGCTTGCATGGATGTCATTTTTTGAATAACTTTAATTTTAGCTGATTCAATATTGTCTGCAATTGAGTCTTCTCCAAGATGTGACAGCATCATATGGGCAGCTCCAATTGCTGCCATTGGGTTTATTTGATTTAAGCCCGTAAAGTTTGGAGCTGTTCCTCCTATAGGTTCAAACATAGAGACGCTGTTTGGATTTATATTTCCACTTGCAGCTACCCCCATTCCACCTTGAGTAACAGCAGCTAGATCCGTGATGATGTCTCCAAACATATTGCTAGTGACAATGACATCAAACTGTTCGGGCGATTCAACCATATAGATACATGTTGCATCAACATGAACATAATTTGTTAGTACAGTTGGATAACTTTTTGCGACTTCATCAAATACACGTTGCCATAAATCAAAAGTATAAGTTAAAACGTTTGTTTTGCCACATAGGGTTAGCTTTCCAATATACCCTTTGTTTTTTTCAGATTCTGATAACCCTCTCCAAGGTGTTTTTTTATGTCGTTTTAAAACAGTTTCAAAAGCATATATAACACATCGTTTAATTTGTTCTTTAGAATAGACCATAGATTGAATAGCCACTTCATTATCTTCAAATTTATTTTTGAATTCTCCAATTCCTGTGTAAAGTCCTCCTGTATTTTCTCTTACAACAACGTAATCTATATCTTTGGGTTCTTTGTTTTTTATTGGAGTATATACATTGGGATATAGTTTTACAGGCCTTAAGTTTATGTATTGATCTAGTCCAAATCTTAATTTTAATAAAACGTCTCTTTCTAATATTCCAGGTTTAACGTCAGGATGTCCTATTGCCCCTAATAAAATGGCGTCATATTGCTTTAGATCTTCAAGTTCTTGATCTGATAGTGTTTTGTTCTCGTTTAAGTAACGTGTCCCGTCATAGGGTAGTGTAGTAAATTCTGCATTAAATGTGGTTGATTGCAACACTTTTAATGCTTCATTTATTACTTCTGGACCTGTTCCATCTCCTTTAATTACTGCAATTTTATACATTGTTAACTCCTGTATTTTTATTTTTTATTTCCCAAAGATTATTCTTTTTTATCTCTTTTAAAATTTTAAATAAAGTAGAAAAAAAATATTTTTTTCCATCATCATCAATTGGTAAATTTCGATAAAGCAATGTATCAGTATCGGCAATATATTTCATTTTGTTTTTGTAAAAATCTTTGTCTTTGATATATTCAATTTGATTTTTTTTTATTGATAAAAAGAAATAATGCTGATTTTTACTTAATCGAGATTTAGAGTTGTGTTTATTGGTGAAAACAATTTCAATTTCATTCTTTAATAATTTGAAAAATTCATCAATAATTTTTTGTTTGTTTGTTTCAAAGTTATCTTTCAATATTGATATCCTAATCTATAAACTTGGTTTGTCGTGAGATTGATTTTCTCCATAAATCATTTTATTAATAGCGCTTATATATGCTTTTGCTGAAGCATTTAAAACATCAGTTGAAGAGCCTCGTCCTGTATATATTTGGTTGTTAACTTTAATTCTAACAACTACTTCTCCAAGTGCATCTGTACCTTCAGTTACTGCTTGAATAATGTAGTCAACCAATTCAAAATTTTTGTCTATTATTGAATCAATTGTTTTGTAAAGAGCATCTACCGAACCAAATCCTTCTTCAGATTTTGTAATAACTTGATTTTCTTTTTTAAGTTTTACTGTAGCTTTTGGTTTGTCTTGACTGTTACTATTTACACTAAAGTATTCAAGTGTATATGTATCGTATTCTTTATGTTTTTTTTCAGAAACAATGCTGTGTAGATCTTCGTCTAAGATAGATTTTTTCTTATCACATATCGTTTTAAATCGTTCAAATGCATATTCAAAATCAGAATCTGATAGATTATAACCTAACGATTTGATACGTTCTTTAAACGCATGTCTACCAGAATGTTTTCCTAAAACGAGATGAGTTTTGTTTAATCCAATCATGTCAGGTTTCATGATTTCGTACGTTTCTGTATGTTTTAGCATGCCATCTTGATGAATGCCTGCTTCGTGAGCAAATGCGTTAGCTCCTACAATAGCTTTATTAGATTGAACGACAGATCCTGTAATAGAACTAACAAGACGAGATGTTTTGATAATTTCAGTTGTATTTATATTAGTGGCTTCAGCCTTGTAAAAATTATTACGGGTTTTTAATGCCATAACAACTTCCTCTAGGGCCGTATTTCCAGCTCGTTCACCTATTCCGTTTACAGTACACTCAACTTGATTAGCACCATTTAAAACGCCTGCAATTGAGTTGGCTGTTGCAAATCCTAAATCGTTATGACAATGAACAGATATATCAACATTTTCTATTCCAATAACATTATTTGATAAAAATTTAATTAAATCACCAAATTCTTCAGGGGTCATATATCCAACTGTATCAGGAACATTAATAACAGTAGCGCCAGCTTTGATGACTTCACTGTATACTTTGGCTAAAAACTCTTTATTCGAGCGACCAGCATCTTCACATGAAAATTCGATATCATCTACTTGTTTTTTTGCATATTTAACGGCTTCAATTGCATGTTGTAAAACCTGATCTTCATTCATTTTAAGTTTGTGTTTCATATGAATTGGTGACGTTGCAATGAACGTATGAATTCGTTTTAATTTTGCTTTTTTTATAGATTCTGCAGCTGTATCAATATCTTTGTTTATTGCTCGGCATAAACTGCAAATTCTGCTGTTTTTAATGTTTTCGGCAATTTGTTCAATGGATTTAAAATCTCCTTTAGAACTTATTGCAAACCCAGCTTCAATAATATCGACACCTAGACGTTCTAATTGAAATGCAATTTGTAATTTTTCATCAGGATTCATTGAGCACCCTGGTGATTGCTCTCCATCTCTTAGTGTAGTATCAAAGATTTTAATTTTTTTTGTCATTTTTTTTCCCTATCTTTATGATAAGTTTAAACTCAAAAAAAATAAAGGTTTTAACTCATTTTTAAGTGTAGAGAATAGGTTGCTTTTTTAGTGTTTTTTTAATTTTAAATTTTCTTGTTGAATTAATTTTTGCAAAATATTACTGTATTAGTATGAAACACATTACAATTGCGTCTTGGAATGTTAATGGTATTAGAGCTTGTTTTAACAAAGGTAATTTTTTTGACTACTTAGATCAAAAAGAACCGGATATTTTATTCCTTCAAGAAACAAAGGCTCATGAATGTGATATCCCTCCTGAACTTGATCATCCTAAAGGCTATTATACTGAATGGTTTTCAGCTGAAAAAAAAGGATATAGTAGTGTTGCTTTATTTACCAAAATTAAACCTATTCAGGTTTTCAAAGGTTTTGGTATTGAGCGTTTTGATAAAGAGGGACGAGTGATTGGTGCAGAATTTAACGATTTTATTGTTTTTGGTGTCTACTTTCCTAATGGTCAAATGTCAGATGAACGGTTGCAATATAAGCTGGATTTTTATGATGCTTTTTTTAATTTTACTAATTCCTTAGTTAATGAAGGTAAGCATGTGTTAATTCTAGGAGATTACAACACGGCACACAAAGAAATTGATTTGGCACGTCCAAAAGCTAATGAGAACGTATCTGGATTTTTACCTGTTGAAAGAGAGTGGATGGATAAGATTATTGATGAGTTTGGCTATGTTGATACATTTAGACAATTTAACAATGAAGCCGATCAATATTCGTGGTGGAATTATCGTACTCGAGCACGATCCCGTAATGTTGGGTGGAGAATCGATTACACGTTTGTAAATCATGCGTTTAAAGATCGTCTAGTGGATGCTTTTATTCAGCAAGATGTTATGGGGTCAGATCATTGTCCTGTTGGCGTAGAAGTGATGTATAATGGCTGAATCCAGTACATCCAAAAAAACACGGTCTGTAAACATATATAATTCTCTTAAAAATGATTATCCCGGAGTTACGACATTTTTAGATCATAAAAGTCCTTTTCAACTTTTAATTGCTGTAATTTTATCTGCTCAATGTACTGATGAACGTGTGAATTTAACAACACCAGCCTTGTTTGATGCTTATCCAACACCTGACTTGTTATCTGTTGCGAGTGAAGAGCATGTTCAGTTTTTGTTGAAATCTATTAACTACTTTAAAACCAAAGCCAAAAATATTATTAAAACAGCTCATATTTTGATTGAAAAATTTAATGGTTTTGTTCCGGATGATTTAGATCAATTAATTGCGCTTCCTGGGGTGGGAAGAAAAACAGCAAATGTTGTATTAGGTCAAGCTTTTGGTAAACCTGGTATTACAGTGGATACACATCTTAAACGGCTAGTTAATCGAATGGGATTCACTAAAGAAAAAGATCCTGTTAAAGTTGAGTTTGATCTTCAAAAAATATGGGATCCTGAAATATGGTCGGATATGTCAACATTGTTGATTGTTCATGGTCGCAAAATTTGCCCGTCTCGAAAACCTTTATGTGATATGTGCTCAGTAGCTCTTTTTTGCAAAAAAAACATTTGAATTTTTTGTTTTTTTGGGTGAATTTTGAATTTTTCTGCTCTTTTCATAATTGCTCTTGTTGGTTATAATACTAAAACTATTTAAATTTTGGTGAAATTATGGAAACAAAAACATTAGATTCAGAAAAAAGAAAAGTAACAAATAAGAATGAAGTAAAAAAAGTAAGATATTCCGGTCGTATACCGGCTGTTATTTACGGATCGCAGCAAGAAACAGTATCAGTAACTGTTAATGAGTCTGATTACTACAAATTATTAAAAAATGAATCTGGAAAAAATACCATTATTAGTTTAAATATTTCTGATGGTAAGAAAACAACTACTGAGCAAGTTATTTCATATTCAGTTGATATTGATCCTCTATCAAGAAAAGTTACACATATCGATTTCTTTAGAGTTGAAGAAGGCAAGCCGGTTAAAGTCAATGTGCCTTTAAGTTTTAATGGCGTTGCTCCTGGCACTAAGGTTGGTGGAACATTAATTAAAAAATTAGATACACTGACTATCAAAGCTAATCCTGCAAACATTCCATTGAAGCTAGATGTAGATTTATCGACTTTAGATGTAGGGTCTTTTTTAACGGCTTCAGATATTTGCGGAGATGAATTTGAACTTGTTACATTTTCTAAAAATATAGTTGTTAGAATTGAAGCTCCACGTAAAAAAGAAGATTTAGCTGATGATGTAGAAGTTGCTGATGCAGATGCTGAAGGTGGAGAAGCAGAGGAAGAATCTGGAGAAGATTAATCTCATAATCCTATGGGGGAGAAGATGAATCTTACACTATCAAGTTCCTTAGAATCACATTATCATATTTTTAGTATTGATCAATTTTCTAAAAATCAATTATTAGATTTTTTTCAATTTGTCGAAGGTATTAATTTTAATCCATCACATTTTGTTGAAAGTTTAAGAGGGAAAATATTAGCTACTCTTTTTTTTGAGTCGAGTACTCGTACACGTCTATCGTTTGAAAGCGCTATGTTTCGATGTGGCGGGCAAGTAGTTACTGTTGAAGATGGACGGTCTACTTCTATTCAAAAGGGGGAGACGCTAGAAGATATGGGAAAGGTTGTCAGTCAATATGCAGATTTAATTGTGGTAAGGCATCCTGAGGCTGAATCTTGTAATAAAATTGCTCAAACCTCAGATGTTCCAATTATAAATGCTGGAGATGGGGGACATGAACATCCAACTCAAGCCTTGCTTGATTTATATACTATTTTTAAACATAAAAAAAATATTGATGGTTTAAAAGTTGCTTTTTTTGGTGATCTTAAATATGCTCGTACTGTTAATTCTACAATAAAAGCGTTAGCAAAATTTGATATTTCTTTTATCTTTATTTCGCAAGATGGATTCGAGTTATCCTCTGATATAAAAGCTGTTTTGAAAGGCAAAGACTGTGTTTTTTATAAACCATCTGAATTGTCAGATGCAATATCTCAGTGTGATGTATTGTATATCACTCGTGTACAAAAAGAACGTATGACCAGTGACGTTCAGTCTAAATTGTTTTTTTTAACTCAAGATCATTTAAATGTTTCAAAGCCAGATTTAATGATTTTACATCCACTACCAAGAGTTGATGAAATGGATAAATCTATTGATAATGATCCAAAGGCATATTATTTTGAGCAAGCTAAAAATGGTGTTTTTGTTAGAATGGCATTATTAAATTTGTTATTGAATCCATCGATTAAATTTATTTAATTATTTTAATATATCTATTAAAAACGCATAAATTAATGCTGTTTCTTTGTATGGTTTTAATCGCCCAGATTTTCCACCATGACCAGCATTCATTTCCATGTGTAAATATAATTGATTGGATCCAAGCCAGTTGTCCCGAAGTTTAGCTACATATTTTAAGGGTTCCCAATATTGAACTTGAGAATCGAAATATCCTGAAGTAATGAGCATGTTAGGGTAGTTTTGTTTTTTTATATTGTCGTAGGGTGAATAGCTTAATATGTAGTCATAATATGTTTTGTCTTTAGGGTTTCCCCATTCATCAAATTCACCAATAGTTAATGGAATAGATTCATCAAGCATGGTTGTTAATACATCAACAAATGGTACAGCTGATACGATTCCTTTATATAAATCTGGTCGGAGGTTTGCAACGACTCCCATTAAAAGTCCGCCGGCACTTCCTCCCATTGCTACAAGATTATCTTTATTTGTATAGTTATTATTAATTAAGTGTTCGCTTGCTGCAATAAAATCTGTAAATGTATTCATTTTTTTTAGTAGTTTTCCATTTTCGTACCATGTTTTTCCGTTTGCTTGACTTCCACGAACATGTGCAATGGCAAACGCAAAGCCTCTATGAAGTAAACTTAAACTGCTCGAATTAAAACTTGGATCAATTGTAATGCCATAGGATCCATACCCATATAGCAGCAGCTTTCCAGTCCCATTTTTTTTAAATGATTTATGGTAAATGATTGAGATTGGGATTTGAGTCCCGTCTGGCGCAGTTGCATAAAGCCTTTGTGTTATGAAATCTGTTGATGTATGCCCTCCAATTATCTCTTGTTGTTTGAGTAATTTAGATGTTTTATTATCCATATCATATTCTATTGTTTTGGACGGTGTTTTAAGTGATGAAAAAACAAGTCTAAGCTTATTTGTTTTAAACGAAACATTAGTTGACGTATGAATAGAATAAACTGGTTCTTTAAACGGGATATAATGTTCTTTTTGTGTTTTTTGGTTAATAATTCTAATATGTTGAAGGGCATTGTGTTGTTCGCTAATGACAAGATGATTTTCAAATATATCAATATCTTGGATAAGGACGTCGTCTCTATGTGTAATGATTTCACTCCAATATTTTTTTTCTGTTTTATCTTGATCTGTTTTCATTAATCTAAAATTTTTAGCGTTCCAATTTGTGAGAATGTAAAAAGAGTTTTGGTAATGATAAATACTATATTCAAGATTCTGTTCTCTTTGTGTAAATGTTTTATATTCAGCTTGTGGATTATTTGCATCAATAATATGGTAATCGTCACTTAATGTAGAACTATTGCAGATGATAATGAATTTTTCTGATTTGGATTTATATACAGTTGTATAATATTTTTTATCATGTTCTTGATAAATAAGTGTATCTTTTTTCTTGTCATTTAACGTGTGTCGATATACTTTTTCAGGTAAGAGTGTTTTTATGTTTTTTCTAGTATAAAAAAATGTTTTATTGTCGTTTGCCCATGCATAGCCTCCTGACGTATGTTTGATTGTTTTTTTGCTGATGGTGTTGTTGATTAAATTTTTTATATGTAATGTGTAGCTTCGTCTTCCTGTTGTATCTACACCAAATAAACAAAGATCGTTGTTTGGACTTATTTCTAGACCAACTACTTTGAAATAATCATAACCTTTAGCTAGGTCATTTACATTTAGTACAATTTCTTCTTTGGCTTTAAGGGATTCTTTTTTTCGACAATAAATTGGATACTCATGTTTCTTTTGAAATCGTACATAGTACCAATATCCTTGATAATAGTACGGAACTGATTGGTCGTCTTTTTTAATTCGATTTGTTATTTCTTTGAATAATTCTTTTTGTAATGATGCTGTGTGTTGTAAAGATTGTTTTGTAAATTTATTTTCTTTTTTAATGTAGCTTAAAACCTCTTTGGTTTGTGTATCTTGGGAAGATGAATTTTTTTGAGTATCACTTAATCTCATCCAATAATATGGGTCGTGTCTAGTATGATTGTGGGTGGTTATTTTTTTAATTTTTTTATTAGCTTGAATTTGTTTTTTGTTCATAGGTTGACTATTATAGCTTTTAATAGCAACCAAAGTAATTGTTTTTTCAATGTTAATCCTTAATTGCAATGTTATTTAAAATACAATATCATTAGCACATGTCGATAAGTCAACAACTCACTCAACATTGTTTTCATACTTTAGATTCAGCTCAAATGTATCAACTTCTTGAACAAGTGAAAGATAAACTAGAATCAATGTCTTTTGATAGACTTGTTTCAGTTGATTTACTTCCATTATCTTTGACATCTTTGTTAAGTGTATCTGTAAATAAACCTTTTATTATCACCCGTAAACAAACAAAAGGTTATGGAACCAATAAATCGATTGAGGGGTCTTATTTGTCTGGTGAAAAAGTAGTTGTTCTCGTGTTTGATCATGATCAAGCTGCTGAAGATGTCATGTTAATGCTTCAAGATTCCGGTTTGATAATTCAAAAAGTTTTAGTGTTTAATGAAACTGTTTTTAATCAAAGCAATTCATATAATATTGAGTCTATTGAGTAATCATTATTTTATTGATAAGTGTTTAAAGCGATATGAAAAAATAGGTCATTTTATATGTGCCGGCATTGATCCAGATATGTCTAAATTGCCATCTCGATATGCTCAGTCTTTGAATGGATTAGAATCTTTTTTAGCTGATTATATTCATTTTTGTAATCAACATGTGTTAGCTTATAAACCTAATATTTCTTTTTTTGAAGCCTTGGGTATTGATGGATTAAAATTATTAGAACGTATAATTTCTTTAATTTCATCAGATATTCCCATTATTATTGATGCTAAGCGTGGTGATATTGGTAATACTGCCAAAATGCAGGCAAGATATATTTTTGATTATTTTAATGCAGATGCCACAACATTACATCCTTACATGGGATCTGATAGTTTAATCCCTTTTTTTGAATATAAAGATAAATTTAATTTTGTACTGGTTTTAACATCAAATCCGTCACATAACGAGTTTGAAACACTTTTATTAAACTCAGATAAATATCTATATGAGTCTGTTTTGTCTAAGTGTAGTGATTGGCATTCAATATATAAAAATGTTGGATGTGTTGTTGGTGCAACGCATGACAATTTAGATCGTATAAGAGCCATTGACCCGAATTTACTTTTTTTATTGCCTGGTGTTGGTGCCCAGGGAGGTCGTTATTTAGATGTTTCATCTGTTGCAATCAATTCAGATAAGTTATGTTTAATAAATGTTTCCAGACAATTAATGTATCAAGATGAATTTAGTGTCGATAGTTTAAATTTGATTTTGAATTCTTAATTGCTTTGTGATAGTTTAGTATAAAATAATAAAGAAGGGGTTCTTATGATTAATTCAATAAAAAAAATTTCAATAGGATTTGTGTGTGCGTTACTTTTGCATTCTACAGCATTTGCAACTGTATATAATATCGATTCTTCACATTCTAGTGTTGAATTTGAAGTTACACATTTATTAATCTCAAAAGTAAAAGGTGTTTTTAATGAATTTTCAGGTCAAATTAATTGGGATCCAACCAAGTTAAAAAAGTCTTCTTTTGAAGGAAATGTTTTTGTAAAAAGTATTGATACAAACAATGCAAAGCGAGATGAACATTTAATTGCACCTGACTTTTTTGATTTGGTTCAATATCCTAAAATTAATTTAAAATCAATTAAAATTAGACCTACCAAAGTTAAAGGTGAGTATACATTATTTGCTAATTTAACTATGAAAAATGTTACCAAGCGTATTGTTGCTCCTTTAGTAGTTAAAGGTCCGGTTAAAGATAACTGGGGAAATAACAGAATGGCATTTGAAACAACATTTACCATTAACCGATTTGATTATAATGTTAACTGGGACAGTGTAATTGAAACTGGACAGTTTGTTGTTGGAAAAGATGTAACAATTACTGCTTTAATCCAAGGAATAGAAGCTAAATAAGTTTAGTTTTTTTAAATAATTATTTAAAAGGTAGGCAAACTTGCCTACCTTTTTTAATTAAGATTATATATGTTTAATATTCACTTTTTTCATTATAAATGTTTTTCATTGTTAATTTTAATCTTTCAAATGTGTATTCAGGTTCAGATTGTACTTTTGCAGCAGAATGTGATTCTTCTTCAGTTGTAAACGTAACCAATTTATCAATTAGCATATTTCTATCCGGTGAGTCTTTTTTAAATAAAGTTAAAAAAAGAACGAATTCATGTTTTGCTGTTTTCAATTTTTAACTTTCTACAGCTTCTTCATCAAGTAAAGTATCAATTAAGTCTTTTAAATAGTTACTAGGTAGTTAGTTAAATTTTATGTATGTTTAAATTATACAATGATTGTTTTTATAAATATTTTAAACTTTAAATAAAAAACCAACAAAATAAGCTAATGATGATGAAATAATTCCAACAAAGAGTACTTCTAGAACGGCCGTTACTATATTTTCTTTTGCAAGGTAAGATCTTAATGTGCCTAGAAGACACAATGATAGGAGCGTAGCAACGGATGAGTAGAAAAACAAGTTTTCTTGTGGAAAATTAAAGAAATAGGGTACAAGAGGAATGAAACCAAAAATTAAAAATGACATAAATGTTGCAAGCCCATTTAAATATTCGTTTTCATGTTCAGGATTAGAGAGTTCAAGTTCGTGTTGAACCATAAACTTTGCCCAGAATGATGGGTTTTTTGCAATTAATTTTGTAAGTGAAGATGAATCTGTTTTTGAATATCCATTTTCTTCAAATATATGTTCTGTTTCAAGAATTTCAAACTCGTTTGATTGCTTAATTTCTTTTAATTCTTTTTTGTAAGCGTTGTCATAGAGTTTTTTGTGAGAACGAATAGATAACAAACTACCTAACCCCATAGCAGCTCCATCTGCAAATAAATTAGCTAGTCCAAATAACAGAACAGATATAACCGAAAGATTTAAGGTGTTTTGACCAAGATTTGCACCAGAAAAGCCAGCTACGACTGCAAATGTTGTCACAATGCCATCACTTCCACCATAAATAAATTCTTTGAGATGTTGTGCGATTGCGTGTTCTCTGTGTTCTTCTTCAATATGTTTTTTAAATGTTTCTTTATCCATTTTTCTTTTTTTTTGTGTGAATTACTTTTACACTATCATAGATTATGATTTTAACAAACGAATTTTTTAATGATGATACGGTTTCGGTTGCTAAGAAATTAATTGGTAAAGAATTGGTTTTTGAATCTTCTAAGGGTGGTTTAGGTGGCATTATTAATGAAACGGAAGCCTATACTCAAGAAGACGAGGCTAGTCATACATTTAATGGAAAGCAAACAGCACGTAATCAGGTTATGTATGGAGACCCAGGTACAATTTATATTTATTTTATTTATGGCATGTATTATTGCTTAAATATTGTTACTGAAAAAAAGGGGAGGGGGTGTGCTGTTTTAATTAGAGGGATTATTCCAACAATAAACTTATCTTTAATTCAGCACAATAGACAACATTGTCGAGATTCACAATTAACAAATGGTCCTGCAAAATTGATGATGGGGTTAGGGATTCCTAAAACTTTAAATAATGTCTCTTTATCTTTAGAGTGTCCATTAAAAATTTATGACAATACATCAGCTAGTTTTTCTGTTTTGGAAACAAAACGAATTGGTATAAAAAAAAATAAAGATGTTTTGTGGAGATTTTTGTATCAAGCAGAGGGTTGATGATTAGTTTTATTAAGATGTTTGGTAGCCCTACGGGGATTCGAACCCCGGCTGCCAGGATGAAAACCTGGTGTCCTAACCCCTAGACGATAGGGCCGTGATTAGTTGAGAAAATTTTATCATAAATCTATTTATTTTTCCAAGACAGTAAAATCTGTTATTTCTTTCGCTTATGTTTAATAAACTAATTAAAATGGTATACTATTTTTTGTTTCTATGAACGTTATTAATTAAAAAATTTTATGATAGAAAATATTTGGAATAATGATCTTCAAAAAACAATTGGAAACACTCAGCGTCAAGTTCAGTCTGAGTCTTTTTTCGATTCATTAAATGTTACATCAGATAATAAGCATGATGATCGATTGTTTTATCAGCCTCAAGACAATCTTTTTGGACCTTCTTTTACAAACCAAAAGCTAGATGATGGAGATATGAATCATGTCATTAAGCAATTGTTTCAATTTGATCAACCTAAAGTATTATTTTTGTCTAAAAATAGTTTGTCAGATGCTGGGTTAAATGAATTGTTGATTCAATTAAAACATAATAAATCGTTAAATCATTTAATTTTATCTTATAATAATTTGACTTTAAATGAATTTTGTAAAGCGGCATTGATGGATTTATTAAAAATTAACCATTATATTGGTTGGTTGGTTTTAAATGGTAACGACATTAATGATGAAGGAGTAGCAAATCTTGCATCAGCTTTGAAATATAATTCTGGTGTTAAGCATATTGTATTAGCTGATAATTGCATTACTGATAGTGGGTTAAAGGTTTTATTGAATAGTTGTATGACTCATCCAACATTGGAATCTTTACTTTTAGAAAATAATTTTTTTACAAATGATTCGTTGGCTGAGTTAATTAAATTTTGTAGATTAAATAAATCTATTAAGCGACTTGATCTAAGAGGATCAACGTTTACGGACAAAAAAAAACTGTCTATTTTAAAACAAATTTGTTATTCAAAAAATATTACTATAAAACTATAACTTACATTATAATTAAGAGTATCAATTATTAAAAAGGATATAGGTGAACTATGTTAAATAGATATGCTCAATTATTGTGTCAGTATTCGATTCAAGCAAAAAAAGGTCAAACCGTTTTGATTAAATCAACAACTGCTGCTGAACCGTTAGTTAAAGAAGTGTATAAAGAATTGTTGAAAATGGGATGTTATGTTGAAACCGATTTAGATTTTGAAGATCAGGATCGCTATTTTTATGATTTTTCTCAAGATCATCAACTTAAAAAACCATCACTTTTTTATGAAAAAGCGATTCATGAATTTGATGCATTGGTTCGCATTATAGCACCGTATAATTTGAAATCGACGGCAACTGTTGATTCAGATTTAAAAAAACGTCATCAAGAAGCGTTTGCTCCTTTACGAAAAGTGTATATGCAACGATCAGCTAACAAACAATTGAAATGGGTATTGTGTATTTATCCAACACAATCAGCTGCTCAGGAAGCAGGAATGTCTTTGGCAGAGTATGAAGATTTTATATACAAAGGGTGTATGCTAGATCAAGATGATCCTATTCAATCTTGGGAAAAGCTAAGTGCTGCTCAGGAAACATTAGTTGCTAGATTAAATCAAGCAGATCACATTCGGTATGTGGGTCAGAAAACAGATCTTTCATTTAGTACAAAGGGAAGATTATGGATTAATTCTGATGGCCATTACAATATGCCATCTGGAGAGGTATTTACTGGGCCTATTGAAAATAGTGTGAACGGTCAAATATTTTTTAATTATCCAACAGTTTATGAAGGTGCCGATGTTGAAAATATAACGTTAACTATCAAAAATGGAGTTGTTGAATCGTGGGCAGCAGATATAGGTCAAGATATTTTAGATCGTGTCTTTTCTATTGATGGTGCAAATATGTTTGGAGAAGTTGCCATAGGTACAAATTACGCTATTCAACGTGCAACAAAAAATATTTTGTTTGATGAAAAAATTGGAGGGTCTATTCATATGGCAATAGGCGCTTCTTATCCAGAAACAGGTGGAAAAAATGAATCGGCTGTACACTGGGATATGATTAAAGATATGAGAGATGGTGGTCAAATTTTTGTAGATAATGAACTTATTTATGAAAATGGCAAATTTTTATCTTATTTTGATCATTGATTATTTTTAATTAACTTGAATAAATAAAAGGCTTCCATAAAGCCCCATATGGGAGCAAAAATCAATGCTCCTAATGCAATAAGATAAATTATATTAATGAACATAAACGCATGAGCAACAGCGGTTACGATATTCCCAATTCCCCATAACAGACCTAAATATATGAGTGGGGTGGGTATGTGTTTATTTGAATGTCCAATTAAACTGACAATGATAAACCAGATACCTGGGAATCCTAAGGAAATTATAAACAAAAATGGATTTGCAATGCCAATGGTTAATATAGTTTGTTGCATCAGTGGTGTGCCGATTTCGTATTGCTTTACTAGGTGTGGAATAAGACTTGCATCTTGGACATTTTGAACGATTCCAACAGCGTAACCAATTATTGCTATAACTGTACACCAGAGTATGAGTCCGTAGTGTTTATTTCTACATAACGATAAAAATGTCACGACTACGCCAATCATGCCAAGATTTGCAATGCTATGAACTGTTTTTAAGGTTAAAAATATATGTTTGACTTCTTTGAAATCTATAAAATATTGTGGCGATGCAAGGTAGGTTGCAATTGATGGAGGTAATAATAAGGCAAGTAACGTGACTATGGCATAAGATATACTTGCAATGATTGCACAATAGGCTCCAAATTTACAAAGACTGATTTGTTGTTCTGATAATGTCATCTTGTGAGCAATACACGTATAGGTGATGATTTAAACCTGTGGGGTGTATCTTCTTTAGACGACATTTATTTTTTGTTATACTAATTCAGTTAGATTACTTTTTGTAACTATACAAAATAATGAGTGTAGGGTGTATGCGATTTAATGATTACAGTTTAGACATGTCTCAAGAGTTTGTTTGTCCTATCCAGAGTCACGCTCGTCAGTTTACTGGACTGGCTGTAAATATAAATGATTCATTATCTGTCACATATTCAGATCTTAATCATCACATTTGTGTTGTAGAAGACTTTTTAAAGTCTTATGTGCATTCTTATGATATTATCGCATTTGCAATTTCAGATTCGTATTTTCAAATTTTAATTTTTTGGGCATTAATTCGATTAAATAAAATAGCTTTCCCAATTAATCATGCATTTCCTAAGGTTAAAGTTGATTCGATTTTAAAAGAACATTCAATTGAGGTCTGTATTACAGATGACACAATTTTTTCGATTATACCTATTCAAAACCTTAGTGAGATTAGCTCTTTTTCATCACATAATAATACTAGATATATTAATCATAATCAGATAGCAACTGTTATTTTGACTTCGGGTTCGTCTGGAGGGGCAAAAGGTGTTGTTCATACATTTAATCATCACATAAAGAGCGCTAAAGCATCAAAGCAACTAATTGATATTAATCATAAAGATTGTTGGTATTGGAATTTACCAATTTATCATGTCAGTGGACTATCCATATTATTTCGTGTTTTTTTATCAGGAGCGTCATTATATATTCCTCAGAAAAAAAATGTGTTTAGGTCAAAAGCTGCTATTACTCATTATTCGATGGTTTCAACCCAATTAAGACAGTATCTTAGTCTTTATAAATCATCACCATTTAAATTAGAAGGTTTAAAATATATTTTATTAGGAGGAAGTTTTTTTCCTGAAGCATTATTGAAGCAAGCATTGGCTATTAGTCTTCCAATTTATATGTCTTATGGTATGACAGAAGCTGCTTCTCAAATTTCTACTATGAAATGCTCAAAGCATCATTGTTTATTTTCTGGTAAAACACTTCCACACTTAAAAAGTATGGTGATTGATGATGAAATTTGTATTCAAGGGGATAGTTTGGGTTTGGGGTATTTAGTTGAGGGTAAACTTGAACCTTTAGTTTCGGATAATGGATGGTTTCATACTAAAGACATTGGAACTATCGAAAATGATCTAATTCAAATTAAGGGTAGAAAAGACAGAATGTTTGTTTCTGGAGGTGAAAATATTCATCCAGAAAATATTGAACGATCTATATTATCTACTGGTTTAGTTTCATCAGTTATTGTTGAACCTGTTTGTGATGATCAATTTGGGTTTAGGCCAGTAGCATTTATAGATTCAGTTATTACGGATGAATTTGAATCTAAGTTAACTGTTTTCTTAAAAGAAAGGATCCCTTCTTTTATGATTCCAAAAAAGTTTAAGCCATTAAATCAATACAGAGGAACATTTAAACCAAAATGTAGTTTATGAATTATTTTGTATGAAAAATTATGGATGTCTTATCATCATAATTTATAATGTAGCGGCCTTTTTTTAACTGATTTACCTTATTTAAGGCACCTGTTATTAATAAGTCGTCTTTTTTAACTTTTCCTTCTAGATTTACAATGTGATTTACTAACCACATTAAATTTTCTAGTTGTGAATCTAAAATACTATCTACTTGAATTGATTCAATTAGTTTATTATTGAAGTTTAATGAAATTGTGAATGGTTCTGAACGTGATGATAGCATTAATGGTTCTCCAATAATTATAGAATTACTTCCTGAATTAATTGAAACTAAATCTATGATGTTAAGTTGATTCATGTTTTCAACATTAATGTCTGGAATTTCTATTATACAAACCATGTTTTTAATATATCTTTTTAATGTATTTTTATTATTGATGGTTGTCATAATATCTGAATTTAAATAAAACCCTAATTCAATTTCAAGAATTGGGTTTTTGTATTTATTTAAGGGGATTATATCAAAGTTTTTGTATAATAAATTGTTAAATAATACGCCAGAAATAGGGGAGTTAATATTATATTTTTTTTGTGATTCAATATTTGTTAGGCTTGCTTTATATCCAATTTTATTACTAGTTTCTTCAAGAAAACTTGTCCATTTTTTTTGTAATTTGTAAGCCATGTTTAAATTAAAAGAGGACTGTTGTGTAGAAATAAGTTGAAAAGGTTGGTTGTTATCGTATGAATATTTGAGTTGGTTAAAAAAAGTGTCAACGGAAGCATGGTTTGATGATGCAATTAATATAATCATGAAATAATGGAGTATTGTTTTTTTAAAAATCATGAGTTAATTATATCTTTTTTTTATTTATAAAAAAAGCTTAGAAGCAATATTGTCTGATTCATCGAAATGTGTATATTTTATTGATTTAAGAAATTTTTTAAATTCATCAGAATTATTTTTTTCTTTTTCAATTCCAACCAGTACTCGTCCATAGGCTGCACCATGATTTCGATAATGAAATAATGTTATGTTAAAACTTTTTCCCAATGTATTTAAAAAGTTTAGAAGTGCTTTTGGTTTTTCCGGAAATTGGAAACGGTATAAATATTCCTTTTTTGTGGATTTTCCTCCAATCATATAGCGAAGATGAAGCTTGGCTAGTTCATTATCTGTTATGTCGATGACATCTTGGAATATAGAGCTTAATTGTTTTAAAATAACTTCTTTTTCAGCCTCAGATTGTATATCTAGACCCACAAAAATAAAGGCTTTTTTTGTTGACATAAATCGGTAGTTACATTCGGTTATAGAATATTTTGATAGATGTTTGGATAGATCTAAAAAGCTTCCTTTTTCTTCTTTTATAGAAATTGCTAAAAGAATTTCTTTTTTTTCTCCTATCTGAGCTCGTTCAGAAATATGTCTGAGTCGATGAAAATTTATATTTGCTCCGCATAATATGCTAACAAAATTTTTGTTTTTTATGTTGTGTTGTTTAATATATTTTTTTATTCCCGCAGTTGATAAAGCTCCTGCTGGCTCTGCAATTGCTCTAATATTATCAAAAATATCTTTAATAGATGCACAGATTTCATCAGTTGAAACTAAGACACAATCATCTACAGTATCTTTACATAATTCAAATGGTATTTTTCCAACTTCTTTTACAGCAACCCCATCAGCAAATATGCCAACGTTTTCAATTGGGATAGGTTTTTTATGAAGTAATGCTTGTTGAAAACAGTTTGAGTTGTCTGGTTCCACTGCAATGATTTTAATTGAGGGGTTTCTGGTTTTAATATAAGTGGCAATTCCGCTAATAAGTCCTCCACCACCAACAGCTACAAATATATAGTCAATTTGATCTAATTGATGAATGAGTTCAACAGCTATTGTTGCTTGACCCGCGATAACATCAAGATCATCAAATGGATGAATAAAAACTAGATTTTTTTCTTTTTCTAATTTTTTTGCGTAGTTATAAGATTCTTCATATGTATCACCGTGTAAAATAACTGTGGCTCCAAAGTTTTTTACCGCATCAACTTTAATTTGTGGCGTTGTGCTTGGCATAATAATGGTTGCTTTTATATTATTTTTTTTTGATGATAAAGCAACACCTTGTGCATGGTTGCCCGCAGATACTGCAATTAATCCTTGTTGTTTTTCTTTGTTTGTTAAATGATTAATTTTATTTAAAGCCCCTCTAATTTTAAATGATTGTACGGTTTGAAGATCTTCTCTTTTAATGTAGATATTGTTTTCATATTTTTTTGACAAAATATTTAATTTGTCGATAGGGGTTTTAACAACAGTTTCGTATAGATTTGTTTTGTCTATTAAAGAGAGTAATTTTTTTTTCATTATATAAATAGTACTTGTTTATATTTCGTTAAACAATGTTTATTAGATAATTTTTTTTGGGGTTATGTTTTAAATAAAAAAATTAAGATTTTATTGTTGGTATCTAACTATATAGTTATTTTCTTCTGGAGACCATAAAATATAGTATCCATTTTTTTGGAAGGTTCCATTGTAAATGATATTGTCTTCAAATAATAAAAAACTGTTTTCATATTGATTAGAGGTGTAAAAATTTTGTGGTGGTTTAATTTGGTATAGATTGTAATTATTTGATTTTAATGTTGAGTTTAAAATTATAAATTCAACGTCTTTTGTATCCTTACTCGTCAATAAAAGGGCATGATCTGTCAGCCCATCGTTGTTGAAATCTCCATTAATGTATGATGGGTGATTACGTTTTGTAGCTTTTTTTAAGATTGATTTTTTATAGTAATTTTTTGTCATGTCTGGATTTAATTTTTTTATTGATGGAATAGTCATGTTTTTAAAATTTGTGTCTAGATACGATATGACTTCACTAGTTAACTGTATTATGGAGCGTTGTGTATCATTATGGCTTATTTTAGAACTTGCATCGATTTGATGTTTATTTTCAAATATGAACAATGTGATTATTACAAAATAGATTATTTTTTTTATTTTTTTCATTCTAAGTAGTTATCGATATTTTTTTTAAAAAATTTCTCTTTTTTTAAAACACTTTTTTTGCCAATTTTTTTTGGTGAGGTAAACTTGTTTTTTGATATTGTTTCGTGTGGATTGTTTCTTTTTTTATTTTTTTGTATGCATATTTTGTGTTTGTATGATTTCTTTAGTGATTTATATGAATAAATGATCCATGTTCTTTCAGCCACTTAATATGATTAGGATATTCTGGAGAGTATTTTTTGACTAAATCCCAAAACTTTTTTGAATGATTTAGTTGTTCTAAATGGCATAGTTCGTGAATGATTACATAGTCCATAACGTGGATAGGCACATGAATTAATTTCCAGTTTAAATTAATATTTTTTTTAGATGAACAACTTCCCCAACGCGTTTTTTGGTTTTTGATTCTAATTTTTTTTGGTGTCAGTTTAATTTTTTTGGATATGTAAAGTGTTCTTTTTGTTATGAAATTAATTGCAATTTTTTTTATTTCTGAGCAAATAAATGAGTGTATATAAGTTGACTCTTTGTTAATTGTACAGTGGGAATTGTAAAAAGAGATGGTTTTAATTGAGGTGTGTTTTTTTATGATTTTGTAACGTTTACCTAGAAATAATATGTCATTATTTATTGCATAAGGTACGTTCATTATTTTATTTTTGGCTTTAAGTTTTTTAATGGCTTTGGATATCCATTTTTTTTTGGATTCAATAAAGGAATTAATGTAGTTGTTGCTGATGTGATCTGGCGATTTAACAAGTAATGAAAAGTTATTAGTAATTTTTAATGATAGTGTTTTTCTTTTTTCTTTTATGATTATTGTCTCAATCATATGTGAGAGAGAATGTTTCTTGCATGTTGAATTGTATTTTTATAATTCTCTGAATTAAATAGCGCTGAACCCATTACAAATGTATCGGCTCCAGCTTTTGCCGCATTTTCTAATGTATCAAGATTTATTCCTCCATCCACTTCAAGCAAAATGTTTTTTTCAGTTTTTAAAATACGATTTTTTGCTTCTTTGATTTTCTCTAATGCTGATTGAATAAACGATTGTCCTCCAAATCCAGGATTGACAGACATGATTAAAATTAAGTCAAGTTTGTCTATTACATGGTCTAAATAATCTAAAGGTGTTGCTGGGTTAAATGCTAGGCCAGCTTTTAATCCGGCACTTTTAATGATATTTAAAGATCTATCAATATGTTTGGATGCTTCAGGGTGAAATGAAATGATATCGGCTCCGACTTTTATGAAGTCTTCAATTAATTGATCAACAGGTTCACACATCAAATGAACGTCAATAATTGACTTGATCCCAGATTTTCTAAGAGCTGAGCATACCATTGGTCCAAAAGATAAATTTGGAACATAATGATTATCCATAACATCAAAATGAATCATGTCAGCACCAGCATTCATGACGCTAGTAACTTCTTTGCCAAGATTGCAAAAATCGGCAGCTAAAAGGGAAGGTGCAATTAAATATTTCATTTTTTTCTCAAAATTTGTTGTTGATTTCATTTTGTTTTATACTATAATTACATTATCTTATAATTTTATATTAAGCAATTAATTTAATTTAATGTGAAGGGGATTTTTATGTCTAAGAAACAAAAAAAGTATACAGTTTATGAAGTTGAAAAAATAACTAATGGAAATTTATCTAAATACAAATTAACTAAAGCTATAGAAAATGGTGAACTCAAAGCTGAAAAAGTTAACTCAAATAAAAAAGGACGAGGTATTCCAAATTATTTTGTATATGAAGATGATTTACAGGTTTATGTTGATAAATTAGAAGAAACAAAAAAAAGCTCAATTCGTATTCCTGAAGCTTTAATTAACAAGCAGTCGGAAATAAATGAAAATAAAGATTTTTCCGAGAATTCTGAGCTTACAAGTAAATTGGCTTATCATTTTGAATCTCAAAAACAAACGTTGGATAAATTGTTGGATAGGTTACAATTTTTAGAGAAAGAAAATTCCAAAATTATTCCCATATTAGAAAAGCAACAATATTATATAAATGAAGAGCAGACAAAATCAGCAGAAAGAAAGGAATTGATTATGGAATTGGCTAGCGCCCCTTCATTTAATGCAGCAAAAAAGAAAGATATTTTAACGAAATTAAACAAGCTTGCTTAAGTTTTTAAGCAATTTTGTTGCAAATTTAATAAGTTTTTTTTTGCCTAGACAATGTTATTGCGGTAATTTTTCCTTTGATATTGTATGTAAAAAATGTATAGTTTCCTTTCCTGACCACTTGAGTTCTTCCTGTTTAAATTCTTGTCGTCATTTTTTTTTTGTGACATATCAAGGCATTGTTAAAGTATGTTTGCATGAAATAAAATTTTCTCTAAACAAAAATCTTATATTTTTTTTGAAGGAAAGATTAATCCAATTAACATTTACGGAGAAGTATGATTATTGGGTTCCTGTTCCATATCATTCTAACAAAGTGAAATATCGTGGTTTTAATTTGATTGATGAATTGTTTTTATCATTTTTTGAATCTAAGTCTATTCCTTGCTTGAATTTGTTGGCTAGAGATGTAGATACGGCTCCTTTATATGAAAAATCTGCCCTAGAACGAAAAGATATTCTTTCAGGTGTTTTTTCTTTTGTTTTGGATCCTAATCTTATAAAAGGAAAAAGAATTTTAGTTGTTGATGATATTGTGTCTTCTGGTACAACAATATCTGAGTGTGTTCAACTTATAAAAAATCATGTACATTGTGATGTTGATGTATTTTCTTTTGCAAAAGTAGCTGATAATGAACAAAAAAAAATTAGAATTAAAACTTGATAAACATAATTTTCCAACTTTCAAATCATTATTAGAAAATTTAGTCGACTTAAATTTTTCTAGAGTTGAAATGGTGTTTGAGCCAGGAGAGTTTTCTGTAAAAGGAAGTATAGTTGATATTTTTTCTTCTAATTTTCAGTATCCTGTAAGAATCGAATATGATTTTGATGAATTGGAGCGATTAACTCTTTTTTCTGTGAATGATCAAAAAAGTTTTAAGCCTGTAGATCAAGTTGATATTGTTTTTTTTAATAAAGATTTAAATTTTTTTCATGATCGTAAACATGTTAGGCGGGATGAGTTTTTACTTTCTCAATTTTTTGTTGATGATTATGTTGTTCATGAACATTACGGAATAGGATTATTTAAGGGGCTGAGTTATCAATCTTTTTCTTCTGTAGAAGGGGAGTATATTTCTTTAGAATACAAAGATAAGTCTTACGTTTATGTTCCTTTAGACCAATTAAATTTGATTCATAAATTTGAATCATACGACTCTCCTCCTAAATTAGATTCTTTAACAAGTAAAAAATGGTTACAAACAAAATCTAAGGCAGAAAGAGATACTTTAGAAATTGCTGAGGAATTATTTGATAGATATAAACGTCGACAAACCTTGTCTGGTTTTTCTTTTTCTGAAGATTCAGCAATGCAACTTGAGATGGAATCTTTATTTGAACATGAGCTAACTCCAGATCAAAAAAAGGCTTTAGTTGAAATAAAATCTGATATGGAGTCTATATCTCCGATGGATAGACTGCTGTGTGGAGATGTAGGTTTTGGTAAAACAGAAATAATGCTCAGAGCAGCGTTTAAGGCGGTTGATAATTATAAGCAGGTTGTTATTTTAGTGCCAACAACATTGCTTGCAGATCAGCATTATAAATTGTTTTTATCTCGGTTTAATGATTTTCCATATGTTATTTCAATGATGTCTAGATTTGTTTCAAAAGGCGACCAAAATAAGATTGTTCAATCTTTAAAAAGACAGCAAACTGATATTGTAATTGGTACGCATCGTTTGTTGTCTAAAGATGTTGTATTTAAAGATTTAGGTTTGTTAATTATAGATGAAGAGCAACGGTTTGGAGTAAAACATAAAGAACGATTGAAAGAATTAAGAGAAAATGTTGATGTGTTAAGTGTTACCGCAACACCAATTCCAAGAACTACTTATATGTCTATGACAGGTTCAAAAGATATTTCAGTTATTGAAACACCTCCAAAATTTCGTAAACCGGTTTCTACAACCGTTTCTAAATATAACCAGGACTTGCTGATTAAGGCTGTTGAAACCGAAATGAGTCGTAAAGGGCAATTGTTTTTTATTCATAATTCTGTTGATACAATTTCAAAAAAAGTATCTGAATTAAAAACGTTATTTCCATCTTTGCGTTTTCAAATGCTTCATGCTCAGATGGACGAAAAAAAAATTAAATCTATTATGACAAGTTTTATTAATTATGAATTTGATATTCTTGTTTCAACTACAATTATTGAAAATGGTATTGATATTAAAAACGCCAATACAATTATTATTGATTCGTCTGAGCGATTTGGTTTGTCACAAATTCATCAATTAAGGGGTAGAGTAGGTCGAAGTGATATTCAGAGTTATGCTTACTTATTTTATTCTGATCAGAAGACATTGTCTGATAAAGCAACTCAGCGACTACAAGCTATTAAGGAATATGTCAGTTTAGGGTCGGGTTATCATTTAGCTTTAAGAGATTTGGAAATTCGTGGTGCTGGAAATATTTTGGGGCAACAACAATTTGGACATGTCTTGAAAGTAGGGTTTTCTTATTATTGTAAATTACTTGAGGAATCAATGTATAGAAAAAAAAGAAAACGCAATAAATCTGCTTACTGGATGCCGTTACGTACGGATAAAATTAGATTGCCTTCAGATTTTATTTCTAATCAACGTGAAAGAATTGCTATATATCGTCGTTTTATGATGTGTCAGTCGGTAGATGATTTAGATCGCTTAAAAACTGAATTACAAGATCGCTACGGGCGATTTAATGCCGTAGTAAATGATGTATTTGATTATGTAATGAATGAAATTGTAAGTAATTCTTAAAATGACTTCTTTTTCTTTTTATTCTCTTCAATTTTTCTTTTAGCTTCTTCCATTGATTCATAGATATCATCAGTTAAAGCTTCTGCAAATTCTTCAGGATCATTAGTTTCTCCAAGTGAACATGCTATTTCAGCAAGACCTGATGTTATTTTTTTGATTTTTGATCGCTGTATTTTAACTTTTTTATTATCCACATTAAATACAATTGAAGCAGATTCTGCAATAGGATTATTTGGTTGAATTGGAGATTTATTGTTATTGTTAATTGGATTGATGTCCATTCAGGGTCTCCTTAATATATTTATCATTTTTTTTATAGTTTTTTCTAATCCATTAAAAATTGCATCAGCAATTAAGCTGTGTCCAATATTTACTTCTTTAACTTCTTCAATTTTAATAATATTCCCGATGTTATTAAAATTTAAACCATGACCAGCATGCAACGCTATATTATGATCTCTGGACAAGGTTGCAATATGTTTTATTTTATTAAGTTCTTCAACTGAATTTTTTGATAAAGCATACTGTCCTGTATGTAATTCAACGCTTGTTGCGTTTAAATGTATTGCTTCATAAAAAGATTTTTCAGTTGGTTCTATGAATAATGATACATTAATTTTTTTCGATTTCAACTTTTTTATAAAATATTCTAAAAATTTTTTATTTCTTGATAAATTTAAACCACCCTCAGTTGTTAGCTCTTCTCTTTTTTCAGGAACAATACAACAGCTTTTTGGGTTTATTTCTAGACATATTTTTAACATTTCTTCTGTGGCTGCACACTCAAAGTTTAGTGGTATTTTAGCATTGCTAAGGTCGTAAACATCTTTATCTTGAATGTGTCTACGGTCTTCTCTTAAATGTACGGTAATAATGTCTGCTCCTGCTTTTAGTGCAGTTTGAGCGGCAACTAGAACGTTAGGGTCGTTTTCTTTACGCTGTTGTCTTAATGTTGCAACATGATCAATATTGACACCTAATCTAATTTGTTTTTTTCTCATTTGTACTCCAATTGATAGAAGGTATTTTCTTTATAAAGATTTTGTTTTGTTTTTTTTGCTAATGTTAATGATTGAATACCTATATCGGCTAGGAAGATAGTACCACAGTGTTGATGGTTTTTTAAAAATATTTTTTTGGGAGTACAAATGTGATGGTTTTGTCTGCATTAACTATGGTATTTGTTTTTATTCGTGTTGGGACGTCGACGCTTAAACACTTTTTTTTGTGCTGTTTAGATCTTTAAAGTTGATATTGTCTATTTGAGTTGCGATTATTTTTTTGTATTTCATATCCATATTTTATCATTATTTGAAAATAAAATATTTTATCTCTTCACAATATTTATTTTTTTAATTATTATGCTGGAAGCTGTT
This sequence comes from Rickettsiales bacterium, assembly GCA_038120575.1. Classification (GTDB taxonomy): domain Bacteria; phylum Margulisbacteria; class Marinamargulisbacteria. The sequence goes on along the minus strand of JAYOLY010000003.1, from coordinate 20,418 downwards.
GTAATGGAGAAAAAAAATGTTAAACTCAGGTGAAAAAGCCCCTTTTTTTGAACTAAAAAATCAAAATGATGAATTAATATCATTAGATCATTTTAAAGGGCGTAAGATTGTTGTATATTTTTATCCAAAAGATGACACTCCTGGGTGTACAAAAGAAGCACTTGGGTTTACTGAGTTTTTGAAAGAATTTGAATCTAAAAATACAGCTATTGTTGGAGTTTCTAAAGACTCTGTTTCTGCTCATCAAAAATTTTGTTCAAAATATAATTTAGAGCATATGTTATTGTCTGATCCTTCTTGTGAAATGATTCAACATTATGGAGCTTGGCAAGAAAAATCTATGTATGGAAAAAAATATATGGGTATTCAGCGATCTACAATATTGATTGATGAAAATGGGATTGTAACAAAAGTGTGGCCTAAAGTTAAAGTACCAGGTCATGTTGAAGATGTCTTGGCAAGTATAGATTAATTATGACTGAAAGCGATTTAGATAGTTATTATCGTAATATTATATCAAGCATTGGAGAGGATATTTCCAGAGAAGGACTATTAAAAACTCCAGAACGTGCCGCGAATTCTTTTTCTTATCTGACTAAGGGGTACAATGAATCTTTGGATGATATTTTAAATGGAGCTATTTTTTCTTCTGATGATGATGGTATGGTTTTAGTTAAAAATATCGAATTATATTCGTTGTGTGAACATCATTTAGTTCCATTTTTTGGCAAATGTCATATTGCATATTTACCAAATGGAAAAATTATTGGTTTGTCTAAGTTGGCTAGAATTGTTGATTTATATTCTCGTAGATTACAAGTTCAAGAAAACTTGACGAAGCAAATATCAGGTGCAATTCAAAAGGCAACTGATGCATTAGGTGTCGCTGTTGTTATTGAAGCTCACCATTTATGTATGATGATGAGAGGTGTTCAAAAACAAAATTCTTCAATGGTAACATCGTCAATGTTAGGTGTTTTTAGATCAAATGCTTCAACAAGAGCAGAATTTTTAAGCTTAATTAAGCAATAAATTATATGCCTCTATAAAAACATTCAATATTTTCTGTTTCTTTTACTTTAATTTCATGTAGTTTTTCTTTGAAGATTGGTTCTAGTCTATTCCAAATAACAATACAAATATTTTCTGTTGTGGGGAGTATTTTTTTAAACTCTTTTATGTCATTTAAAGTTGTATGATCAAATTCATCAATTACATATTTATGCGCAATATGTTTAATGTCTCGTGCATTTATAATCATGCCTGTGTTTTTGTCAGGGATTCCTTTTAATGTGATAAATAATTCAAAATTATGACCATGTAAGTTAGAACAATTTCCGAATACTGTTTTATTTTCTTCAAAAGATTTTGTTTCATCGTATAATTTATGAGCTGCTGAAAAGCGTAATCTTCTTGTTAAATATATTGTTTTTTTTGTCATATATACACCTTGATCAATTTTGTTTGTTTCGGTATTTTACTATTTTATTGGAGTTTTTGTGAACTATTAAAGGAGCCAGTATGTTAGCTGAAATGTTTATAGATGAACTTAAAACAATGGCTATTATCGGGTGTAATCCAGATGAGCGAATAGTGAAACAACCTATTATTATATCGTTGGCATATCAGTGTAATATAGCTAATGCAGTTGATAGTGACGATATAAATCAAACTGTTGATTATGATAGATTGTCTAAATTGATAGTTAAGTTTATACAGCAAAGTAGATTTGAATTAATTGAAACATTGGCACAACGATTAGTTGATTATATTTTTTCTGTATCTTCAATTACTTCGTTATCTTTATTTTTATATAAGCCTGATGCATTATCTGATGCTAAACGTGTTGGTATTAAGATTCAAAGAAAACGAGAATCTGTTTCTAAAGTTACGCAATCACATGAGTTAAGTTGGGAATAAAGTTTGTATTCCCTCCACAGTTAGTTCTGTGGAGGGTTGTAGACGTATTTACCATTCAAGGGTGCCTGTCTGATATTCTCTAACAGTTCCTTCAAAAAAGTTTACTTCTATCATGGATCCTTGCGTAAATTCATCTAGCCATGGATATGGGTTTGTTGAATTAAAATGTTTTGGTAATCCAATTTGCTGTAGTCTGATATCTCCAATAAATTGAATGTATTCTGTTATAGTTTGAGGCGTTAAACCCAGAATGCCTTCACCTATACATGAAATTCCCCACTCGATTTCCATTTCTACAGCATCGATTATATTTTTAGCCATAGTATCCTGTACTTCTTGAGTCCATAAATGTGGATTTTCTTTTTTAATCTCATTGATAATATTTACAAATAGTTTTACATGTAAGTCTTCATCTCTATTTATAAATTGAATCATTTCTTTTGATCCTGGCATTTTATTGTGTCTACCAAAGTTAAAGAAAACTAAAAATGCACTAAAAAAGAAAATTCCTTCAAAAATTAGGTTTGTTGTACACGACTCCAAAAATAATTTTGCATTTTCGTCAGATTTAGTATTAAACCCATCAATTTTAATTTTGAACATATTTTCCCAAACTTTTTTGTTTTTGTAGAAAAGATGTTTATCTCGTCTATATAAACCATAGACCTCTTCTGGTTCTAGACCAACGGCTTCTATCATAACTGAGTAGCTATCAACATGTAGACATTCTTCATAAATTTGGCGAGCAATTGCAAGTGACACTTCTGGACTTGTAATGTGAGGTTTAATAATTTCACTTAATGAATTAACTAGAAGTCCATCAAGGTTTGATGCAAAGGCAAGTGCTCGTAAAAATGTTTTCTTTTCTTGCTCTGTTAAGTCTCCGTTTTCCCATTGTTCTTTGTCTTTTTGAAACGGGACTTCTTCTGCAACCCAGTTATTGCGTTGCATGTTTTTGAAAATGTCTCGTGCCCAAGGGTGTTTTAATGGAGATACTTGCATTAGTCCATCATCTTCACCATTAATAACTCGTCTTTTATTAATTAATTCAGCATTAGTTTGTTTTTTATTTGTAAATTCTCCTTCAAATGAATTAGTAGCCATTTTTTTCCTCCTTTATTGGCAAGCTTCGCAGCTTGGGTCTAATATGCTGCAAACAGATGTTGTATCAACTATTGTTGCAGGTTTTGTAGGTGCAAGTGGTTCATTATTTTTTTGTTCAATTTCAATTGTCTTGGTGACTTGAGTTGCGGCTAAAGTTCGTAAATAATACGTTGTTTTTAGACCTAGTTTCCAAGCTAATTGATAAACATTGCTTAAAATCTTTCCACTTTGTGTTTTTAAAAAAACATTTGTTGATGCTGATTGGTCTATCCATTTCATTCTTTTTGCAGCGGATTTTAGAAGCCAATGCATATCAATCTCAAATGTTTCTTTGTACTTGTTTTTAATATTTTCAGGAATTTCAGCAATATTCTCAACACTACCATTGTGTAATTTAAGTGCTTTAACCATGTCGCTGTTCCATAGATTTAATTTATCTAAATCATCGATAAGGTATCGATTCATAACAATAAAATTTCCTGATAAATTTTCTTTCATGTACATATTTTTGAATGCTGGTTCAGTGCATGGAAATGTCCCACTAATATTTGCAATGGTTGCAGTTGGGGCAATTGCCATTAAATTTGAATTTCTTAAACCATGATCTTTAACGTGGTTTTTAACAAAATCCCAGTTTAGGCGTTTTTTTCTATCGATATCAATGCTGTCACCTCTTTCTTCTTCCAGAATATCAATTGTATCAATTGGAAATATACCTCTGTCCCATTTACTTCCTTTGAAACTTTCATACGATCCTCTTTCTTTAGCTAGTTTTGAACTGGCTAGAATTGCATAATATGAAATCATTTCCATTGATTCATCAGCAAATTCTAAATTTTCATTAGATTCAAATGTATAATTTAGTTTGTACAAAGCATCTTGATATCCCATCATTCCAAGACCTATTGCTCGGTGTCTCATGTTTGCACGTTCAGATTCGATTGTTGGGTAAAAATTATTATCAATAACGTTATCCAACATTCGTATGCCAGTGGCGATTGTTGTTTCAATTTTTTCTTCATCAAGAGAACCATTTGTGATCATGTTTGCAAGATTAATACTTGCTAAATTACAGACTGCTGTCTCATCTTTTGAGGTGTTTAGTGTTATTTCAGTACATAAATTAGATGAGTGTACAACACCAACATGATCTTGAGGGCTTCGAATATTGCATGGATCTTTAAATGTTACCCATGGGTGCCCAGTTTCGTAGAGCATTGTTAGGAGCTTTCTCCATAGTTCACTTGCTTTTATAGTTTTTTTTCTGATTCCTTCTTTTTGTTCATATGCTGTGAATTTTTGTTCAAATTCTTTACCATAAGAATCGTGAAGATCTGGCGTGTCTGCAGGACAAAATAGTGTCCAGTCTTGGTCATTATTTAGGCGCTTCATAAATAGGTCAGGAATCCAGCACGCTGTGTTAATGTCGTGTGTTCTTCGACGTTCATCTCCTGTGTTTTTTCTTAGTTCAAAAAATTGTTCAATATCTAGATGCCATAGTTCAAGGTAGGCACACATAGCACCTTTTCTTTTACCTCCTTGATTAACAGCCAAAGCGACATCATTAAATATTTTAATGAATGGAATAACACCTTGTGATGATCCGTTTGTTCCTTTAATTTTAGATCCTGTTGCTCTAATGTATGACCAGTCCGATCCAATTCCTCCTGCCCATTTACTTAATTTTGCATTATCTGAAAATAATTTAAAAATTCCTTCTAAAGAATCTTCGGCTAGATTTAGGTAACAAGAACTCATTTGGCTAAAGCGTGTACCTGAATTAAATAGAGTAGGGGTTGATGATACAAGGTCCATTTTAGATAAAACATTGTAGAATTCAATCGTTTTTTCTTCTTTGTTTTTTTCTTTTAAAGCAAGACCCATAGACACTCTCAACCAAAACCATTGAGGAAGTTCTATTGTTTGAAATTCTCTATTTTTAATAAAGTATCGATCTACTAGAATTTGAATACCTAAATAATGAAATAGCAAATCTCGTTTTGGATTAATATGAGAAATTATTTTGTCTAGATCAAATTCACTGAGTTTTTCATTCAAGAGTTCTAATTCTATCCCAGTTTTTATATAGCTTTTAAATTCATCTTGATATTTTTTTTCAAAATCATCTTTAGTGTAAGATGATTTTAATATTGAATTATAAAGTTGATCCAATGTTATTCTTGAAGCAAGTGAACTATACTCATAATGTTGTTCAATTTTTTCACGAGTAGCATTTAATATAATTTGATTGACTTCTTCTAAAGGAATGTTGTCATATACTTGTTTTGTAATGTTATCAACTAATTCAGAGACTGAAATTTTAGATAAATCTTCTGATAACGATGTAAGTTTTTCTTCAATTTGTGAAGGATTGTAAATGATTGTTTCAGATTCATTAACTTTTATATTAAGTTGGTTTTCTTTAACTTTGGTTAATGTTTTCTCTTCTCGTTCGCTTTTTTGTTTATCTCTGTAGAGAATGTAATTTCTAGCTATTTTATGTAAGCCATGATTCATTAATGTTTGTTCTACTAAGTCTTGTACTTCTTCAACTGTAATATAGTTAGATCTGTCATTTTGAAACAAATCAATGAGTTCGATTACTTCTTTTGTTAGACATAATACTTTATCGTTATCATTATTTGATTATAAAATAAAATTTTTTTTTATTTAATTAAAAATACGATCCGAATTAAAAAGCTGTTTTTCTCCGTTACGTTTAACTATGAAGCTTAGCTCTGTCATATTGTCTCCTTTTTTACTTTTTTTGATTTAAAATTTGAGTTGTTTAATTTTTCAAATCTTTAATTTTTGGATGTTAAATATATCTAATCATGTGTTAAAAATATTTTCAATTGATTCTGATATTGTAATCAAGTTTTTTTTTATTATATTTTGATATATAGGATTAAAATTATATATTTATTTTCTCTTGTAAAACAACTTTTCGCTATGTTAAGCTCTTGATTTTTTGAAAAAATCTTGTATGAGTTTGGACTAACTTTTGGGTGATGTTAGAAGTGAGTTTATTTCAGGAAATAATGATTCAAACGTTGTAATAACATGGTGAATTCTTTCATTTATTTCATCATTATCTTTTTTTTCAAGTGATAATGATTTTATAGAATTTAAATTATCGCTTAATTCTGCTGTGAATTTATTTTTAATGTCTGTGTGTATATCTTTTTGGGAGTCACTTTTGGGTGTGTCCATGATTCGCGTAAGTGTTTCAAATAATGCTTTTGTTTTTCGTTTGAAGTTTTTTTTGGATGTTAGATCAAGCTCTTCAAAAAATTGAGAAATAATATTTTCAATATGGTTTATGTCAATATAATTCGTGATGCTTGTGTTAAATGCTGTACTTTCAGGTGTTTTAATTAGGTTTGTTTGAGATAGTGGTGTCGGTTTTGTTTGAGATATTAAGTTATTTAGAGACTTTGGAATGGTTTTATCTGTTTCAACTTGTGGTTTTGCTTGATTTGTTGTTTGGTTTTGTTTTTGAAGCGCAAGTAGTTGTTGAATTTTTGCTAGTTCCATCGAAAATTCATCACTAACACCATAATTGTCAAATGGAGTACTATTATTATTTATAGAATTTTCAAATAAATTTGGCGCACTGAAACCATTTAGCAGATTATTCATTTATTCTCCTTAGATATTAGTATAATCGTAATTTTAGGTTAAAAATATGTATCGAAATTTTTGAATATTTCAAAACTTAATTTCAAGAGTAGTACTGTTGATTTGGTTTTATATTAAAAATAGAGGGATATCGTTCATACATTGACTTAGCAAATAAATAATCTAATTCTTGTATCGAGTTTGGGTGGTCTCCAAAGGTGTGATCCCATACATCCCATCGTTCCATACAATAATAAATTAATGGTTTGTTTAAAGTAAATGATGTAGTTGGTGACATGTCGTTTAGATTGAGTTCTTTTTTTAGGCAGTTAAAAAAATGATCATATAATTCTAATCTCATAGGTTTTACATAGCGCATTTTTCCATCATCACCAAGCACCATTTCAGTTGAAGTAAGTGCAGATTTTGGAAAGTTGTTTTCAATCTTTTTTTTCATTTCTGGGTTAAATCGCAGAGATCCAACTGAAATCCAAGCTATTTGATGGGCAGGGGCTACACTAAATACATTTGATAGCAACGATTGATATTCGTTTTTCCAATTTGGATGAATGATCATTGGGTCAAAGTGTAGGCCAATTAAATATCCAGCATCTACAACTTTTTTAATTGCGGCAAGTCGTTCATTTAATCGAGCAGTTTTATGTTCTTGGTGGTGAATTATATAATTGCTATTTAAAGACCAAGATACAACAGTTTTGAGTTGATGATTTATAGACAAAATGGGGTCGACACAGTCTGACTTTGTCTTCAGTTCTAATAGTGCATTTGGAATTGATGTAAACGCTTTGATAAGACGTTGAGCTTGGCCGGTTTCGTGCTCTAAAGCTAGACTGTCACCAAGTTCCCAAGTTCCAATTCTGAATAATCGATTAGGTTCTTGATTACATTTTTCTTTGACTTCATCTAGTAAGGTTTTTTCATCACCCACAACTTTCAAAGAGCCATCATTAAGATAATTTTGTAAAAAACAATATGAGCAATCATAAGGGCAGTTGGATACGGATTTAAGAACTTTTACATTACAGCAGATATATTTATCACTTATTGTTGCACAGGTGTCCATACTTTCACCTTTTTTTTCAACAACTTTAAGATGTTTTTTTCCTTCTCTGTAATGATCAATAATTGATTCGGTATTTTCAACTACAATGTCTAATCCGGCCTTTTTGATTGCGGCGACGACTTCTTGTTGTTCTAAACCTTTTTGAATAAGTGCTTTTTTGTATGCCATATGTTACGTTTCTTTAATTAAATTTATTATGTTTTTTTTATTGTTATTTAAATAGGATAACAGTGTATCAATATCTTTATCTTTTGTGAGGGTTATATTTAAATTAACACCTTTATTTTCTAAAGTTCTATCCCAATTTAAATTTATGTTTTTGTTTTTTGGAATTGTATTTGCAAGATTGTCTAATTCTTTGTTTTTTTGGGTTAAAGTTGGATAAGCCAATTCTATAAGTTGAGTTTTTAATTGATTTGTTTTTTGTTGTGGAGATAGTGATGATTTAGATTTTACTGATGAAATTATGTCAATAATTGATGATAGAGTGTGTTCATTTCTATTTAAGGTATCTGATGTAAGTGTCAAAAGTTCATCAAGGTAACGTGCTGAAAAATGAAAATAGTCAGCATTATCTAGATATAGGGTGATGATTTCAGGTTGAATTAGCGTCAGATGATAGAGTTGTTTGAATGAAAAATTTTTTACTTCACAAAAATGTATTAATTTTGGTTTAAGTTTACATATTTTTCTTATTTTATGTAGTTGTTCTATGGAATTTTTTTCTGAAAAATGAATTAATATGTCTTTTAAAAATTGATTGTTATCAATCTGGCTAAAAAATACTTTATAACAAGAAATTGTTTTGTAAATATTGTTTGATGAGATGCTGAAATAATTTAAAAATGTATGAATGATGTCTGACTTACTTTGACATGTTTTGATGCAAATTATGGAGTGAAAGGATGATTGGGTATCTTGATTGTTTATGTTTTTGATTAAGGAATAATATTTATTGTTGTATGAAATTGTAGGGATAACGAGAATTGGTGCACTTGAATGATGAGATAGACTATACAAGCATTTGAGATCGTCAAAAAAATAAAGATTTTTAGATTCAATTGTAAAAACGTTACTTAACATTTTGACAGTATAAAAGGACTTCTTTTTTATGTACATTACCTAAATCCATTTTACAGTAACTTGTATATGACAAACTTGTTCTTTTTGTTGTAACTTTTGTTTTTTTATATATAATGAATAGAATACCGCGAGTAGTAAGGGAGAAAAACATGAGTACTTTAGACACAGAAACAGTTGTTTGGAATTTATCTGATTTATATTCATCACCAGAGGATGACGCTATTGAGGAATCGTTGAATGTAGTATTGTCTGAAGCAAAATCTTTTCAAGAATTGTATAAAGAGCAGTTAGAATCTTTATCTGAATCTGAATTTTTAAAAGCATTTCAAACTTATGAATCTATATATAATAAACTTTATAAAGTAGCTCAATTTGCATCATTGTCTTTATCGGTTAATATACAAAGTGATTTTTTAAAAAAACTTCAAGCTCGAGTTGATGATTATTTTCGATATGTTTCAAATTACTTACTTTTTTTTAGTTTAGAATGTAGCCAATTGTCAGATCAACGTTTTTTATCTTTATCACAATCGTCAATTTTAAAAAATTACAACTATTTTTTGAAAAGACAGAAAAAAAATGCAGGATTTAAATTAACTGAGCCTGAAGAAAAAATAGTTATAACTAAAAATTTAACAGGTGAAAACGGCTATAAAAAATTGTATGGTGAATTAACTTCGGCTTTTAATTTTGAATTTGAATTAGATGGAACCGTTCAAGTTTTAAATGGAACGCAGCTTCGAAATTTACGTCTACATGAAGATCCTGATGTCAGACGACGTGCAATGAAATTGTTTTATTCTCGATACGAAGAGCATCAAACGACGATATCGCATGTGTTTAATAATTTAATTAAAGATTTTAATTTAGAACGAGAATTGAGAGGATATGAATCTGCTATTCATGTTAGAAACGTCGTCAATGATTTGCCTTCAAAAGCTGTTCAGTTGTTGCATGATGTTACAACCAGATCTAATACGTTAGTTCAAAAATATTATAGAATAAAATCGGAGATTATTAATTTGCCGGATTTATCTTTGGCTGATATATATGCTCCGATGCCTCAATCGCAACAATTTTTTTCGTATTCAGATTCAAAAGATATTGTTTTGAAAGGATTTGCTGCTTTTGATGATGATTTTTATCACTATGCAAAGGTGATGTTTGATGAAAATCGAATTCATGCGCCTGTTTTAAAAACTAAGCAAGGAGGAGCTTATTGCTCTGGATATACTCCTGATACGAAACCTTATGTTATGTTAAATCATTTAGGAAAAGCTAGAGATGTTGCAACTATGGCACATGAACTTGGACATGCAATTCATGATATGTTTGCATCCAAACAAACGTTGATTAATTATCATCCTATTTTGCCGCTAGCTGAAACAGCATCTGTTTTTTGTGAAATGATTGTGACAGATTTATTATTGACTGAAGCTGAGGATTCTTTTACTAAGCAAACGATTTTAACTGAAAAATTAGAAGATATTTTTGCTACATCTCATCGTCAAAATATGTTTTCTTGTTTTGAAATGGCTATTCACGATAAAGTTTTAAAAGGACTACCAAGTATTGATGAATATTGTGAACTTTACACGAACGAATTAAAAACTATGTTTGGAGATTCTGTAATTATTCCAACTGAATATCGTTGGGAATGGTCTACAATCCCTCATTTCATAAATGTTCCATTTTATGTATATGCTTATAATTTTGGTAATTTATTGGTTATGGCATTATATCAAAAATACAAAGAAGAGGGTGCGTCGTTTATACCCAAATTAAAAACATTATTGTCGGCTGGCAGTGTTGCAGATCCTGTTACGTTGACGAAAGCCGTTGGTGTTGATATTGAGTCTGAGTCCTTTTGGAATAAAAGTATAGTTTATATTGAGTCACTGATTGATGAACTTGAATCATTACGTACTTAGTTTTTTAATTTTATTTTTTTTACTATATTAACAGCAAAGACAGTTGATGTAGATAAGTTTAAGACCAATGAAAAGGTTGTTGCTTTAACGTTTGATGATGGCCCTCACCCAAGATACTCACCTAAAATTTTAGCTGTTTTAGAGAAATATGATGTAAAAGCTTCTTTTTTTTTCATTGGAAAATCTGTCAGTAAATATCCAGGTATTACTAAACGTGTTAAGAAGGAAGGTCATAGCATTGGAAATCATTCTTATTTACATCATTCTTATATGAAAAAGTCAGTGGATTTAATTAGACAAGATTTGGCAAAAAGTCAGTTGGTTTTTTGGAATACATTAGAATTTTTACCTTTATTTTTTAGATTTCCTTCTACTGTTGTTTTAGATAGTCATAAAAAAGTTGTGAATCAACATTTTAGCTACATTGTTGTGGGTACAATTTATCCTGAGGAATGGAAAGGGGATCGTTCAAACAAATATCTTATCTCATCAATTATATCCAAAATTAAACCAGGTAGTATTATTGTTTTACATGAATCTTCAAAAACAATATCGTTGTTGCCCGAAATTATTAGTTCTGTGAGAGAAAAAGGGTATAATTTTGTATCTTTAGACGAGGCTTTATTAAACTAAGCTTATTTAAAGTTAGTAAAAGCCATATGGCAATCAATATTTGCTTCTTTGATAGACTGTATTACCGATTGAAGATCGTCAATTTTTTTTCCGCTTACCCTTAAAGTATCTCCATTAATTTGTGCTTGAACTTTAAGACCTGTTGTTTTAATTGTTTTTGTAATTTCTTTGGCTTTTTCCTGCGGAATACCTTGCTGTAATGATGCTTTTTGTCTTTGTCTATCTCCACTTGCTTTTTCTATTTCATTATATGATAGGGCTTTCACAGAAATTTGTCTTTTTGCAAGGTGTTGGTGAAAAATATCTTTACTAGCTTTTAGGGCATAATCTCCCTCAGATTCAAGAGTTATTGTATTTTGTTTCTGGTCGAATTGAATTGAGGTATTAGTACTTTTTAAATCGTAGCGGTTGTTTATTTCTCTAAGAGCTTGATTAATTGCGTTATCTAATTCTTGTAACTCTATTTTTGCTGTTATATCGAAAGAATGTTTATCTGCCATTTTTAAACTCCTAAATTGATTTGATTTTACTATAACATAAGATTCATCAGATCATGATTATATTTTTTTTGTTATTTTGTTCTTGCTTTAATATCGTATATCATATGTTTTATGGTTCGATTGTTTTTGTTAATTATTTTAAGCTTTCTATGTGTTTCAATTCAAGCTGAACCTAAGCTTATTCGATATTCTTATTTAGGAAATTTTAAAGCTTTAATTAATGTTCCTGCTATTCCAGGAAAATTACCAGTTATTGTATATGGATATGATGAATTTTATGACTGGGCTGGAAAAGCGTTTTCTTATTCAAGTGGCTATAATCTTCATCACATTTCTGATGCATTTTCTCGATGGGGTTACATCACCATTATTCCTATTGAACGGTACAGAAAAGTGAATGCAATTTTGGGAGCTTTTCAGTATTTACAAAATCATCCCAAAGTTGACACATCCAATATTCATTTTATTGGATTATCTGAAGGTGCGTTTATGGGCTTAATTGCCTATCAAAAGCAACGTAAGTTTAAAACATTGACATTATTGGCTCCAATTTCTATTGATGATAAAGGCTATTTATCTTTACACAGATTTCAATATCATTTCAAAAAAGAAACTCTTCCAGTGTTATTTTTAGAAGCAAAAGATGTTGCGTGGAGAATTAATTCTCAACGAGATATTTTGTATAGTATGAAGCAATATTTTTCAAATATTACCTATTATTCTTATGATTTAAAAAAGCACTTTTTTTGGAATCCTGCTTTTTCATATATGGACACTATACAAAAATTTTTAGCTAAACAGTATAATTAGCTGTTATGACAAGAATTAGAACTCACGTAAATCCACTAAGTATTACTCATCGTTTTGATGAACTTCATTTTGATGACATAGTCACGAATGATTCTAAAGACATAGCTTTTGAAATTGGCTTTGGCCGAGGTGTTTTTTTAAATCATTGGGCTCGACGACATCAATCATCGTTTTATATTGGGGTTGAAGTTCGTAAACCCATTGTTAAAGAAGTAAAGGAGAAACTTAATCAGAATCAGTTAAGTAATGTTGCTTTGTTTCATGGAAATGCGGAACTTTTTTTAGAAGATGTTATTCCAGATCAAAGTTTGTCTCATGTGTTTGTTTTTCATCCCGATCCTTGGTTTAAAAAAAGACATCATAAACGTCGCGTTATAAATGTAGATTCTTTGCAGTTGATTTATTCAAAGTTAAAGAAATACGGTAAGTTGTATATCTCAACTGATGTTGATGTATTATGGCAGGATATTTGTGATGCAATGTCTTTGACAACATTTGAACGTTTAGATTTTGATCCATTTTGGGACAATGACTATTTGTCTCATTGGACAAATTTTTCGCTCAAAGATGATAGAACGTTATGTTATAGCACTTTTGTAAAACGTTAATTTAAGATTTAGCTGTTAAATGTCGTTTTATTTTTGCAATTAATCCTGATAATACTTTTCCAGGACCAATTTCTTCAAAATGAGTTTCGTTTTTATCTAAAATATATTCAATTGTTTCAACCCATCTCACTGGACTTACAATTTGTTCACATAACAGATGCTTAATCTCATTTTCTTTAACAGGTTGCGCTGTAACATTAGCAATTACTGGAATAGTTGGTTTATTTACAGAAATAGTTTCGATAAACGTAGCAAATTCTTTTTTTGCATTGTCCATATATTTAGAATGAAAAGCTCCGCTGACAGCTAGTGGTATGTATCGCTTAGCTCCTGCAGATTCAAAGAGTGATTGTGCCGATAGAATACTATCTTTTTCTCCAGAAATGACAGTTTGATTTGGTTCATTTAAATTTGCTATTTGTATGGTATTGAGTTGGTTGGTATCTATAACTGATTCAATATCTTTTCTACTTAACCCTATGACTGCAGCCATGCCACCACCAGAGGCTTGACTCATCAACTCGCCTCTTTTTTGAACTAATTTTAACCCTGTTTCAAAATCTATAACGTTTGCAGCAAAAAGAGCTGAATATTCTCCAAGACTATGTCCTGCTAAAAATGTAGGAACGTCGGATTGAGTTTGTTGTTGTTTTAGGTAAGCTAATGCACTCACAACAAACAAAGCAGGTTGAGTGAAGTTGGTTTTAGATAAAGTATTATTTGGATCAGAAAGACATAGAGTAGTGATGTCATAATTTAATATGGAATTAGCTTTTTCTACATAGTCTGGAAAATCTTTGAATAAGTCTTCTCCCATACCAACAGATTGTGAGCCTTGTCCTGGAAAAACATAACATGTCATTGTTTATCTCCTTAAATTAAATGTTTATTGTAGGCCTTTTTGCCCGATATCTTTACGAAAGTAAATATTTTCAAAAGATATTTTTGGAATTTCGCTATATGTTTTTTGAATTGCTGATTGTAGATTGCTGTCTTTTCCTACAACACATAAGACTCTTCCACCATTTGTTAGTAATTTATTGTCTTTATTAAGCGTTCCTGCATGAACGATGTGACAGTTATTTGAAATTAGGTTTAATCCTGTAATTTCTTTGTTTTTTTCATAGTGTTCAGGGTATCCTTCTGAGGCTAAAACAACGCCAACTGTACTGTCATTATCCCACTCAAGTGTAATTTGATCTAATGATTTGCTAGCGATATGTTTAAAAATTAATCCTAAATCTGTTTTAAGTCTTGGTAGGACAACTTGTGTTTCAGGATCTCCAAATCTGACATTAAACTCAACAATATTTACATTTTGATTGTCATCAATCATTAATCCGGCATAAATGATTCCTGTATAATTTAAGTTTTCTTTTTGAATAGCATTCAATAAAGGTTTAAAGACAGTTTCAGAAACTTTTTCTTGTATTTGTTTTGTAACGAGTGGAGCAGGGCAATAGGCTCCCATGCCCCCAGTGTTTGGGCCTTTATCGCCATCAAAAATAGCTTTATGATCTTGAGCAGGTTCCATAGTAAGAATTGTTTTTCCATCAGTGAATGCAAAAATTGAAGCTTCTTGACCTGCAAGAAACTCTTCAATTACGACTCGTTGTCCTGCAGAATTAAATTTGTTTTTTACAAAGCAGTCTTCAAGTGCTGCAAGAGCGTCTTGTTCTGATTGTGCAACGGTTACACCTTTTCCTGCTGCAAGTCCATCAGCTTTAATAACAATAGGATAGTGACGATTATGCTTTATGTAGTTAATAGCACTGTCAAAATTTGAAAATGTTTCAAAATTAGCAGTTGGAATATTATATTTTTTCATTAATTGTTTTGCCCAATCTTTGGATCCTTCAAGCTGGGCAGCTTTTTTTGATGGACCAATTATGGAAAGGTTATGATTTTCAAAAAGGTCGACAATACCATTCACTAGGGGAGCCTCGGGGCCTACAAATGTTATGTCTATGGCGTTACTTATTGCAAACTTAGCCAGCTCTTCAATTTGATTTTCTTTAATTGCTACGTTTGTTCCAACTTGACTTGTTCCAGCATTTCCTGGAGCAATAAAAATGTCTGTAACAAGGTTACTTTTTTTGAGAGCGAGAGCAATTGAATGTTCTCTACCGCCTGATCC
>JAYOLY010000003.1:0-4977 GCA_038120575.1 Rickettsiales bacterium | reverse complement strand
GGATCCAATAATGAGAATTTTCATAACTTAAACGGTATCATTTTGCTTTTATTTAAGTCAATATTTTTTGTTTTTTAATCGTGAGGTGATGTTTTGTTTTTTTGTGAAAAAAACCTTGAAATCAATATGAAAGTGTTTATAATCATAACTATGAACTGGAATGACATACTCACATTTCTTAAATATGGTGACCAGCGAGATGTAAAATTTTTCGGTAGTTCAATATCTCGTGATGATTTTGGTCAAACTGTTGTTGCCATGGCGAATACTATTGGTGGATACATTGTTATAGGAATTGATTCAAAAAATTATCACCTTAATGGAACTCACATTGATCGTGCCTGGATAGATAGTGTTATTCAAGATTGTTGTCATCCAAAAATTTTATTTGATGTTTTTTTTGTTAATAAAAATGATAAAGTTATTTGTGTTGTTTCAATTAAGGATACATCAGCTAAACCATACTACTTTAAACGACAATGTTTTATTATGGATAATTTGAATAAGAAATTAGTTTTATTAGAACAAAATTCTATTAAAGATACGTTTGATGATCAGAAACATTCAGAGGAATTATCACATAATTCTGATGATATAAATCCTGAAGATTTAAGTCATTTAACGTCTGAATTGCTAGAGTTAAGTGATTCGATTCCTACTGATGTTTTGCCTGATATATCTAATGTTTCACAAGATGATGTCTCTCCTGAAACTCAGGATGATACTCAATCAGATCAAATTGTTCTGGATTTATTAACACCAACGTCTTCATTAGAAAATAATGTTGGAGATCTTGATTCTTTAAATGATCGTCAGAAATTGGCCTTAGATTATTTATCAGAGGAAAGTTTTATTAAAAATAAAATGTATAGAGAACTTTTTGATGTATCTCATAAAACTGCTCATTTAGAATTAGTTGATTTAGTTAGTAAGCAATTTATTATGTCTCAGGGATCTGGACGCAGTACATGTTATGTATTGAATAAAAATAAACAACAAAAACTTATTTAAACTTATTGTAAAGAGCTATCCCAATCTTTCATTACCGGTTCAAAATTATTATTTATTAACATGTTTTTGATGTCATCTAGAGATCGTTCATCTGAAATTTCAAATTGTTTTTCAGATTCACATGTTGCGTAACCTCCTGGAGATGTGTTGGATTCAGCTGAAAGTTGAGTGATTCCGAGGTGAATTAATTTATCTCTCAATGAGGCGGGTTCTCTTGTAGAGAGGGTGATGGTTATATCGGGAAAAATAAGCCTAAATGCACAAATCATTTGGACAAGAGCCATTGTATTTGTTTCAAACTTTACATTGAAGTTACCGATCATATCATTGATGCGTGGAAAAGATACTGCAAATTTTGTTTTCCAATATTTTTTTGTTAAATAGTTCATATGATAGGCAAGTGCCATACAATCATAACGCCAGTCGTACAGACCACATAATATGCCAATATTAATTTTGTAAAACCCTGCTCTAGCACCAGCTTCCACTGCGTCTAGTCTTTTTTTATATTGTCTTTTGATACCGCTTAAGTGATAGTTGAGATATGATTCATGGTGATAGGTTTCTTGATATAGTGTTAAATTATCTGCTCCGGCATGAATTATATTTTTGTATTCATTTTCTTTAAGTGGCTGAACTTCGATTCCTACAGAATTAAATTGTTTTCTTGCTAATGTGACCGCATTTTGGATGTAAGTTGCATCAACTTTTTTAGGAGACTCTCCAGTTAACAGGAGAATATGTTGAAATCCTTTTTGTTTAATAATTTTTAGTTCATTATCAATTTGATTATCTGTTAAAGTGACTCTTTCGTAATTATGCTCTTTGCTGAACCCACAATATGTGCAAGTGTTATAACATTCATTTGAAAGATACATGGGTATAAATAGTTGCATGGTATTTCCAAAACGTTGTTTTGTTAATTCTGCACTTTTTTGAGCTAATGTTTCTATTTTTTTTTCGGCTGCAGGTGAAATTAAGTAGGGTAGATCGTCTAATGTGAAAGTATGCTTGTTTAGTCTTCTTTCTAGTTGATGAGATGTGGTAAAAAGTGATGTTGAGACTAAATCTTCAAGAGGCAGGGTTTGAATATGTTCTGAAAACATTAGTGTAGAAAGCCTGTTAGAGGAGAAGACGCATGAGCAGTTGTTGATTTTGGAGCTAGTCCAGCAAGATAGGCTTGTCTGCCAGCTATTGTTGCTTGTTTGAAAGCAATGGCCATTTGAATAGGGTTTTCAGCTGTGGCAATGGCAGTGTTGACCATGACTGCATCAGCACCAAGTTCCATTGCAATACATGCATCAGATGGTGTTCCAATTCCTGCGTCAATAATTACTGGAATTGAACTTTCTTTTATTATCATCTTGATAAAATGTTTACTTTGAAGTCCTTGATTAGATCCAATTGGGGATCCTAGTGGCATTACAGCGCAACATCCAATATCTTCAAGTTTTTTTGCTAATATGGGATCGGCATGAATATATGGAAGAACATCAAACCCTTCTTTTATTAAAATTTCAGCTGCTTTAAGTGTTTCAATTGGATCAGGCATAAGATGATTTTGTTCGGGTGTAACTTCTAGTTTAACAAAATTTGTGTTTGCAGAAGAACGTGCTATTTGAGCACATCGAATAGCTTCTTTTGCATTTCTAGCACCTGATGTATTTGGGAGAAATACAAATGTATTTGGATTAATGACTTTAAAAAAAGGATCTTCAGCATTATCTAAATCAACACGTCTTATAGATACGGTGATGATTTCTGCTTCTGAGGCAGCAATGCTTTGCTTCATGATATCAGGTGATGAAAATTTTCCTGTACCAAGAATTAATCTGCTTTTAAGCTCTTTGTGTCCTAGTTTTAATGTATCCACGCAATTATGATATACAAAACCGCTCTGATCGGCAATCTGTTTTGATTGTATATTTTTATTTTAAAGATAGATTAACTTTTGAATTATTTTTTTTAATAAAAAATTCTATTGCTCCATTTTTTTGTGTTGAGTAAATCGTTTCACAGTTTTTTTTTAATTTAGATAGTACCGCTGGGTGTGGATGGTTGTATCTGTTATTTATTCCCGCAGAAATGATGCAATATGTTGGATTGATTATATTTAAAAAATTTTCTGTTGATGATGTTTTAGATCCATGGTGCCCAACCTTAAGTATGTCACTTTTTAGGACGTTGTTGTATTGATTAATTAATTTTTTTTCTATTGTGGCTTCGATGTCTCCTGTAAATAATATGGACGTATCATTGATCATAGCTTTTAAGACTAATGACTGATTGTTTTTTGTGTTTTTGTTTAAAAGTGTATTTGGATTTAGACAAATAAATTTAAGATCGTTGTTGATGGTTATAATATCATTTTGGGTAATGCTTTCCACAGTAATGTTATTTTTTTTTGTTAAGGTATTAAACCAAGGGTATTTTTTTCCATTTCCATTGTCGATAATTTTTTTTATTCGGATAGATTCACCTAAACTTATTAATCCGCCATAATGATCTTGATCGAAATGGGTGATGAATAATGTGTCAATTTTATTGATTCCTTTTTTTTGTAAGTATGGGATAATGACAGTTTTGGCAACATCATAGTAAGGTTGTTGACTGTTTATATAACGACGTGGTCCTGTATCAATTAAAATAATTTCTCTATTTTTTCCTTCGATTACACAAGCATCACCTTGTCCTATATCAAGGAAGGTAATGCTTTGTGTTTTTGAGGATATTTGGTCAATTAGCAGAAGCATTAAACAGCAAGTACATACTATTAAATTAATTTTTGTTTTCTTTTTTTGTTTCAATAAGGTGATGATTATTATGCAGTAAAGTAAAATAATAATTAGTTTATTTGGTGTTCTTGTAAAAAAATATCCCATTGGAATAGAATCAAGTATTGATACAAGAAATGTCATGGTTTTTAGTGCTGTTAATGAGATTTGATGAAATAGATTAGCTATATCAAATTGAATAAATCCAGCTAGGGTGCTAAAAAAACCAATGATGACTAGAAACTCAATTATTTCTAATAAAATAATATTGCTTAATAAACTTATGGGTGCGAGGTTGTTGAAATGGTACCAAATAATTGGTGTGGTAAATAAAATTGGAGCAAGTCCCAGAGCTAAGATTTGTTTCAAAGTTGTATTCCATTTGCTTGGTAATTGCTTTTCAATGGTTGGGACTCCAAAAACGAGTGCCATTGTGGCTAAAAATGACAGTTGAGCTCCAAGATCATATATTATAAACGGATCAATCATCATCATGATTAGAGCGGTGAAGCTAATAATGTGAAAACTACTTGTTTTGTAGTGTGACAGTATCAGTGTATATGTGATCAAATTCATAAGTATAGATCTGAAAATGGAAGCACCACCTCCTGTTAAAAAGTAAAATATGATGCAAATTGTTGTCAGAATAGTCCATTTAACAGCTTTTTTGAGAGCTATTTTATTTAAAATAAATAAAATAATCCCTATAAGTAGTGAAACTTGTGATCCAGATACAACCAGTGCATGCAATAAACCGACTCGTCTAAATTTCTCTTTTAGCAAAATGGGTAATGATGTTCCATGAATTCCAAATATTAAGCCCGTATATAAGTCTGAAAATGGTTCTGGAAGAGATTTTTGATGTTGCTTTAATAATGCAGGTTTGATTTTGTAAGCAATCCATTTAAATGGGTTTGATAGTGTTTTGTTTAAAATAGTGTAGTGAGATGCAACGAGGCTGCCAGCTTCTTTTTTTAAGTAAGCTTGATGTAGTTTGTTGTATTGACCTGGGTTTCTTATAGGAAAATAGGATTTGAATTTTCCTGATATACTTACAACTGTTCCGTATTCAAGCTGTGTTGGGCATGTTTTCTCATTTAAAATTATCTTGATTGTCCATTTTTTAGATTGTTCTTGTATGGTGATTTTGTTTTCGTTTTGATTAAAACAAGGTTCAGTTACAGTTCCAACT
>JAYOLY010000002.1:30320-57346 GCA_038120575.1 Rickettsiales bacterium | reverse complement strand
TGATCGTATTTTATTTATCAGCCCTGTCAAAATTTTTGAACCTATCATGCGTTTAAGTTTAAAAATACCTATGTCAGATAAAGAGTTTATTGAATATAACTTTACAGGAATTTTTACTAAAAGTTCATTGTTATCAAAAAATTTAGACACCCCCATCATTAAATTAAAAATTAATAAAATTATAGAAAATAAACATTTTTGGGAAGGTAGTCATAACTATATTCAAACATTGCGTTATTTAAATAAAATGCCCAAATTTGAATTATTTAGAACACCTACTGAAAATATCCAAGAAATTGTTGAACATCTCATGTCGATAACAAATTTTGATCGGGTTTATTTGTTTACTCGCAAACGAATTGATAAATCAAAATTATTTTTAATGATTGTTATGCCTCCAAAATTATTCAATTTTGATACTGCTAACAAAGCCATCGACTTTCTGCTCTCTAATATTCCGAATACAGGGTATGAGCATATTGTAATTGATGGTGACATTTTTTGTCGGATTCATATCTATATTGATGTTAAAGATCAATCAGAATGGTACCCTGATCTTAAAGAATTAGAGACTGGTATTTGTGAAATTATTGATAGTTGGGACAATCAATTTAAACTTGCATTACTGCAAAATTTTGAATTAGATGAAGCAACACGTTTATTTTTAAAATATTCAAAAGCAATTCCTCTTCACCATAAAATAAGACGCTCCGCAAGCCATGTTCTGGATGATGTTTATTATTTTGAACAAATAGCTAAAACTAATCACATTCAATTCAATTTAAAACCATTTGTTTTTCATGATTCAGTTTTATCAAACAAAGCCGCGTTACTTATAGTATATAACCCTATAAAAATTGATCTCATTCATTTTATGCCTGTATTTCAAAATTTAGAACTTCATATATATGATGAAATCACTGCCAGAATTGGATCTATTCAAGATCAAATTGGCTATATTCATACGTATAGAATTGCCCATAAAGATGAAACCAAACTTAATTTAAAGAAAATTAAACCGAAATTAATTAATTTATTAAATGCTATCTATAATAATAATATCGCAAATGATCCTTTAAATGGTTTAGTTGTTAAAGCTGGATTAGACTGGGAAGATGTTTTTATTTTGCAAGCATATCGCAACTATTTATTACAACTTACAACAACTCATAGTAGAGAATTTTTGAATTCAACATTATTAAAACACACGTCTTCTGTTGTAATTATGGTGAAATATTTCAAAGAAAAATTTATCTATCACAATGGGTCTAATCCAAGTTCTAATAGACTTGCGTTACTGAAAAAAACCGAGTTAGAATTTTTTAATAGCTTAAACAGTGTTAAAGCTATAAATGAAGACTTTATTTTAAAATGGTTTTTCAATCTGATTCAACACACATTGCGGACTAATTTTTTTACAGATAACTTCAAAAAATCACAATTACTTTCAATAAAATTTGACTGCGAAAAAATGCAGCTTCCAGATCCTAAACCTTATCGAGAAATTTTTGTTTTTTCACCTGATATGGAAGGTATTCATATCCGTTTTGGGGCTGTTGCTAGAGGAGGTATTCGCTGGTCTAACAGAGAAGATTTTCGTACCGAAGTCATTGGATTATCTCATACCCAAAAGGTTAAAAATGTTGTAATTGTCCCAACTGGATCTAAAGGAGGCTTTATCATCAAAAAAGCATTTGATCCTCAAGATGCAGCTAGTGAATCTAAGACACAATATGAGTCTTTTATGACGGGGCTACTAAGTATTACTGACAACAGAGACATAGAAGGAACTGTAATAAAACCCAAGCAAGTGATTTGTTATGATAACGACGACCCATACCTAGTTGTTGCTGCAGATAAAGGAACCGCTATGTTTTCTGATTATGCCAATGCTATATCAACTACAAATCAGTTTTGGCTAGGCGATGCATTTGCATCAGGAGGATCCGTTGGTTATAACCATAAAGATTATGCCATAACAGCAAAAGGCGCTTGGGAATGTGTTAAATTACATTTCAAACAACGTCATGTAGATATTCAAAAAGATCCATTTACTGTTGTTGGCATTGGAGATATGTCTGGAGATGTTTTTGGCAACGGCATGCTTTTAAGCAAAACTATTAAACTGATTGCTGCTTTTAATCACCTACATATTTTTCTTGATCCAAATCCAGATCCAAAAACAAGTTGGTCAGAACGAAAACGACTATTTGATGCTCCTCAATCTAGTTGGACTGACTACTCTCGTAAACTTATCAGTGATGGTGGTGGAATTTACAACAGAAATGATAAAAAAATTATTTTATCAAGGATTGCCACCGACATGCTTGGACTTGAACATAATGAACTTAATGGGGAAGAGTTAATTCACGCCATATTAAAACTTCAAACAGATCTTCTTTGGTTTGGAGGTATAGGCACCTATATTAAATCTAGTAGTCAAAGTCATTTAAGTGTTAGTGACCCTGGCAATAATGGTGTTCGAATCAACGTTGAAGACTGTAATGCCCTTGTTATTGGCGAAGGGGCTAATTTAGGAATTACTCAAGAAGCTCGAATCAAATTAGATCAAAAAGGTGTCCTACTTAACACAGATTTTATTGACAATTCTGCAGGGGTTAACATGTCCGACTATGAAGTAAATATGAAAATTTTACTTCAGTTACTTCTTCGAAAAAACGTATTAAAATCGATGAAAGAACGACACTCACTATTAACTTCATTAGGTTCTGAAATTGTTGATAAAGTCTTAATCAATAACAATGAACAACATATGTTACTTTCCATGGAAGCTATTAGATCTAATGCCTCTTTTTCTATTTACAGAAAACTATTAAATCAATTTATTCATGATAAGATTATTGACCCAAAAGTAGATGCTATTCCTGATGAGCCTACGTTAAATAATCTTCAAAGTGAACGAAAAGGTCTCCCTAGAGCCTTACTGGCTTTATTGCAGTCGCATGTCAAAATTAAAACCTATGATAGCCTTATTGAATATGATCAAATGAATGATCCATTTTTTGATCAAATTTTTGAAACCTATTTTCCATCAGCCCTATTGTCAACATATAAACCATATGTTCATCAACATCCACTTAAAAAAGAAATCATTTGTATGCTTGTAACAAACTATATTATTAATCGTGCAGGTGTTTTATTTTTTTCTTCTGTCCAAAATGTTGTTCCGATGAATATTGGATACATTTCTATTGCATTTATTATTGTTGATTACTGTTTTCGTTTGTTAACTGTTAGAAAAAATGTATTAAATAGTCATTTAACATTATCAGAACAATACAACATATTGATTGATATTGAAGATATCGTTAAAACTATTGTCATCGATTTAATATCGTTACCTAATTTTAATCTTTCATTTGATCTAGCCCCAACCTTTTTTGAAATTTTAGATCTAGAAACTGACCTACTAAATTTGAAGCAACCGCATCTAGCAGATATCGATACCATTATTCCGATAATGACTGCACATCAAAATATTTCTGACGTTTTTTAGATCTATAAAACAAGTAAAACGATATCCATAAAATCTGCCATAATTTTATCTAATTTTGTAAATGAATATTTCTCTTTTACGATGTTAAAAAATGTTATTCGAGATTTAACGCCCAATACATCCTGGGAACTTGAACAGCAAATGATGATATTAAAAGTTCTTCAAAATAAAATATACACCATCTATGACACTATTATTTCGCATGTATCATCTAATAAAACCATGTCACATGCAGATATTACAACTGTTATTGAAACTCAATTTTCTAAAAGTTTAGCTGACTATAGGCAAACACTATCTATTTTAAAAACCAATAAAGATTTTACACTCACGAGTTTATCTGTTGTTGTTAATAAACTAAATATCATTTAACTCTTACAATTTTCTTCATGATTTATACTTTATTCATTAATTAAAACAACTTATTATAATACTAAAATTATGAATAAAGACATTCATTGTATTATAGGTCCTACTGGTATTGGAAAAACGGCGTATGCAATCACACTTGCAAAACAAATTAATGCTGAAATAATATCTGCAGACGCCTATCAAGTATATCGACAAATGGATATTGGCACAGCTAAACCCAGTTTAGATGAACTCAATTTAATTCCACATCACTTAATTGATATTAAAGATCCAAGCGAACCCTATTCCCTACATGAATTTCTTAGCCTAACAGAGACGCTTATTTCTGATTTAAGAAAAAAAAATAAATCTATTATCATTTGTGGTGGCACTGCGTTATTTATTCATGCGTTTATTTATTCTTATTCACTTCCTAAAGCGGCATCTGATTCTGTAATTCGGGATCAACTTATTAAAGACTATGACGTCATTGGTAAAGATGCCTTGTGGGAAAAACTACACGCTATCGATCCTAACTCGGCACAATCTATTCATCCAAATAATAAACATCATTTATTAAGAGCTCTAGAAATTTATTATATTTCAAATAAAAAACCTTCTGAAGAAAAGCAAAAATCTAATACAATTCGAGAGGATGTAAAAATAATAGGTTTAACATCATCTAAAGACGTGGTACATGAACGTATAGAACAACGAGTAGATATGATGATGGCTAATGGCTTTATTGAAGAAGTTCAAACTCTAATCCATAATGGGATCACGTCATCTATGCAATCATTTAAAGCTCTTGGATATTTACAGGTATTAGATTATATTAATGGCCTGCTCAATAAAGAAGATATGGTGGAAGACATAAAAAAATTAACCAAAAAATTTTCAAAACGACAAATGACTTGGTTCAAGCGAATAGAAGATGCTAGTTGGAAAACGATTTAAATATATCAATCAATTAGTTCTTTTTACACTTTCCATTTTATTTATTGGAATTATTAGCGCCGTTGTATTCTCACCTTTCATTCCCAAAAGTGTGGAGTTAGCCATTGGAGATGTTGCTGAAGAAACGATTTTTTCACCCAATCATATTGAATTTGAATCTCAAATTGATCTTGATATCAATAAACAAAAATTTGAATCTATCAAACAAAAAACAAGTAAGATGTATCAAATTGATAAACGTGTTAACAATACAATTCGTCAAAATATTCGATTATTATTTGACCAAGTTCGAAGCAAAGATTCATCTCTTTTTTCTGAAGAATTTTTAATTGATTTAAATGAAGACGTGCTATCAACTATTTTAAAGGTATCATCTGAAGAGATAGATTTAATCGAAAAAATCACATTTGAACTTGCAGATTCCATGCTAGCCGAAGGACTTAAAGAAAAGAATGATCAATACATTCATTTTTTTGTTAAAAATAACATTAATGAGGACATTGTTGATGTGAACTATATCTACTTTATTTCTCATACTCTGGCATTTTATTTAAAAGGAAACTTAATTTATGACCCCATTAAAACACAAATTGTTTATGATAAAATGCTTGAATCTGTTCCCCTATCAAAATCAATTTTCAAAAAAGGTCAGCCCATCATTTATGCTCAAGAAGACGTCACATCTTTTCATGTTGAAGCATTTAAAGCACTAGGCATATATCAACAAAAAATGAACCTCTTTAAATTATCTTTTGTGATTCTCATTACTATTTTTTGCTTCATTCTTGTGGAAAGATGTGTTTTTTTATTCTATCCAATGTACTACTCCATCAAATATTGTATTTTAATGTCTACTATCATAATTATTGTGTTGTTATTCGGTAGAGTGGCATTATTTATCAATATATTACCAAAAGAGGCTCTGCCTTACCTTCTTGTTCCCATTGGAATTGCTTCAATATTGATAACGTTTTTAATGACTGCAAATCTAGCATTTATAGTTGGAACGATTACCAGTTTGCTTGCCTCAATTATGTTTAAACTAGATTTTAATGTATTTTTGTTTTTATTATTTTGTTCCTACACAACGACAATATCTGTATACAATGCATCAAAGCGTAGCGATTTAATTATTGCTGGGTACATCATTGGTATATTAAATTGTTTTTTTGTCCTGGCATTAGGCTTATTTCAAGAAACGTCTTATATTATGTTTTATGCTTACAATTTTATTTTTGGATTTTTAAGTGGTGTATTGGCTTCTATGATTTCATTGGCCATTCTCCCCTATTTTGAAGCCTTATTTAAGATAACCACGACACAAACGTTGCTTGAACTATCTAACCTCAACCACCCTTTGATGAAAAAGCTTTTATTTAATGCACCAGGAACCTATCAACATAGTTTAATGGTTGCCAATCTTGCTGAAGCAGCAGCAGATAAAGTCAATGCTAATGGGGTTTTATGTCGAGTTGGAAGTTATTTTCATGATGTTGGAAAACTTAAACAACCCGAATATTTTATAGAAAATCAATTTTCAAAAAATAATCCTCATGAAAGTTTAACTCCCAAAATGAGCAAATCAATTATTACATCCCACACTGAAGAAGGCCTTTTATTGGCTCAAAAACACCGACTCCCAAAACTGATTCAAGATATTATTATGGAGCATCATGGTACGTCGTTATTGTCTGTATTTTATTTTAAGGAATTCTCTGACAAAGAATATAATACAGAAAATGAAAATTTATTTCGCTATCAGGGTCCAAAACCCTCAAGCAAAGAAAGTGGCATAATAATGCTAGCAGACTCTGTTGAAGCTGCTACAAAAGCACTTGAAAAAACCACTCCAGAGCAAATTGAAATAACCATTGAAAAAGTATTCAAAGAAAAACTAGATGATCTACAGCTTCTTCATTGCCCTCTTAGTTTTTTTGAAATCACTCAAATCAAAGAAACGTTTTTAGAAATCTATAAAGGTGTTCATCACAACAGAAATAATTATGAACATGATATTGAGTCTATTATTAATAAAAAAAAGGAGTCTTAATCATTGGAAACTGACCCCCCAGATATTATTGTCAATTACGACATTAGCTTCGATTTAAATTTAGATATTCAAGCTTACATTAAGACCATTTTGGATTTAACAGGTTTTTCAAACGGAACGTTTGAATTTACATTTGTCTCGGACACATTTATGATTGATTTAAATATTAAATCGTTTAATAAAGACTACTCTACCGACATTATCACCTTCAACCTAGATACTTGTGAAAATCCACTTGCTGATATCTATATTTGTATCGATGAAGCAAGGCGTAATGCAATAGCATATAATAAATTACTTGAAGATGAAATTAAACTTTTAATTATTCATGGTATACTTCATATCAAAGGTTATGAAGACTACGATGAACCATCCAGAAAGATAATGTTTGCAGAACAAGACAACCTATTGAAAAAGGCTGAAATGTTATGACAAAAACATACTCTTTTTTCAAACGATTGTCCTATGCAGCACATGGTTTAGCTTATATTATTAAACATGATAGACATATATTACTTCACCTTATTATTGGGTTTATGGTGATATTATTTAGTTTTGTTTCCAATATAAATCTGATTGAATGGTGTCTGATATTAAGCGCTATATTTTTAGTTATTTTTTCTGAAATCATCAATAGTATTGTTGAATCTTTATGCGATCTCATTGAGAGTAATTATAATTCTAAAGTTGGAATCATAAAGGACATTTCTGCTGGTGCAGTTTTATTTATTTCCCTTTATGCCACTATCATTGGTATAATTATTTTTTATCCAAAATGCAATCAAATTTTAGAGGGTGTTATATAGTTTATGGAAATTTTTATAATTAAGTGCATTGTTTTTATTATATTTATTATTCTGTCTGCTTTTTTCTCTAGTGCAGAAACAGCGTTTACTGCTGTAAATCAAATTAAACTTAAATCATTTATTGATAAGCAAGTTAATAAAACTAAACATCTTGAATTGTTATTAACCAATCCTCAACGCCTTATTACAACCATTTTAATTGGAAACAATATTGCAAATGTTTCTACAGCTTCTCTTGCAACGGCTGTTTTTTTTGACTTTTTTGAAAGACTAGGATTCGAAAACTTTGCAGCTATTATGTCTATTGTTACTGGCTTTGTTACATTTATTTTACTTGTTTTTGGTGAAATCACACCTAAAGTTTTGGCTATTAAAAATCCAACTACGTGGGCAATAAGAATTAGTCATATTATCTATTTTTTCCATTTTCTTATTTATCCTATTGTAAGTTTATTTTCTTGGTTTACTAAACTAAGTTACATGTTATTTAAAATTGATACAGTTAGCAAAAACTCAAATTTAACAGAAGATGAAATTAAACAACTTATTAAAATGAGTGAGGAAGATGGCATTATTGAAACGAAAGAAAAAGAAATGCTTCATGGTGTTTTAGATGTTTTTGATAAAATTGTTCGTGACATTATGACACCTAGAATTGACATTATTAGTGCAGAAGTTAAAACGAGTTTATCAGATGTAATTTACTTATTAACAACAAAAGGGCACTCTAGAATTCCTTTGTATGAAGATAACTTAGACAATATTATTGGCTTTATCTATGCTAAGGATTTATTAAATATTGATCATCAAAACCCTAAGTTAAATCTTAAGCAATTTATGAGACAAGCTGTTTTTATTCCTGAGACAACTCATATTAAACATTTATTTGAACAAATGAAAACGTCTAAACTGCATTTAGCTATTGTTATAGATGAGCATGGTAGTGTATCAGGGCTTGTTACGTTGGAAGATATCATTGAAGAAATAGTTGGTGAAATTCATGATGAGTATGACAAAGAAGAAACTACGATAAAAAAAATCGCAAAAAACAAGTTTCATGTTGATGCAGGTGTTCATATTGAACAGCTTAGCAAGTATCTTAACTATACCTTTCCTAATGAAGACGAATATCATACTGTTGCAGGGTTCATTTTGTCTCAATTAGGTACGTTTCCAAACAAAGGTGATCAATTAAATTTTGAACATTTTGAATTTATTATTACAGAGGTTAAAAAAAGACGTATTATTTCTGTTGACGTTATTGTTCATCTTAACCGAATTTAAAGGCCTACCATGTATTACTTTAAATATATAAATGAGTAAGTTGAAATTAAATGAAATTATAAATGTTACAGTGTCTAAAATTGTATCTGAAGGCAAGTCTATTGCGACATTTAATAACCATACTATTTTTGTAAACCAAGGACTTCCTGAGGATGTCGTTGATGTAAAACTTGTGTCCAAGAAAAAAGGTCATTTTTTTGCAAATATTATTTCATTTCAGAAAAAATCACCTTTAAGAAAAACGTCTACATGTTCTCATTTTCCAGTATGTGGTGGCTGCCAATATATGGATGTAGATTATAGTGACCAACTTATTTTAAAAAAAAATATGTTGCTAGATTCTATTCACCGATTTTACCCTGAACTTAGTCAGATACTT
The DNA here is from genome assembly GCA_038120575.1 of Rickettsiales bacterium. Taxonomy (GTDB): domain Bacteria; phylum Margulisbacteria; class Marinamargulisbacteria. Next base: position 48,002 of record JAYOLY010000002.1, on the reverse strand, counting down.
TCCCCAATTATTCCTTCAAAATCAAACACATATTATAGAAATAAAATGGAATTTAGCTTTTCTTCGTCAGATTCAAAGCTTGTATGTGGATTAAAAAAACGTCATTCATATGATCACGTTATTTCAGTGGATCAATGTCTACTTCAAGATTCTCAAACCCCAGTTCTTGTATCTGCCATTGTAGAGTTTATGACGTCTCACGATATTGGCTCATTAGCCTGCAATACAACATTAAACTGTTTAAGTCATGTAATGATCAGACATTCAAAGCATACAAATCAATTTATGATTAATCTTTTTATTACAAGTCAAACAGATCATTTTTTTGAAGATTTTGTGACGTTTTTAAATCAACGTTTCAATAATATGTCATCAATTTTTTTAACACATCATAATCAAACACTTGGCTCACCAACAACTCAAACAATTTTAAGATCGTATGGAGACACGCACTTAACAGAATCAATAGACTGGCTTAAGTGTTTTATTTCCCCTCTTTCATTTTTTCAAACAAATTCCTTACAAGCTGTTGAACTCTATAAAACAATTCAACTACTAGCTGATTTAAAAGCAACAGATACGCTTCTTGATTTATATTGTGGGACTGGAACAATTGGTCTATTTTTATCAAAGCAGGTTAAACATGTCATTGGCATAGAAGAAAACCCACACGCAATTGAAGACGCCAAAACAAATAGCATCAAAAACAATATTTCCAATATAGAATTTAGATGTGGCAGAGTAAAAAATATTTTAAAATTTGAATCTTTTGATGTCGATTGTGTTGTTGTTGACCCCCCACGATCTGGCATGACCCCGAAAGCCTTACGACGTTTATGTGATTTGAAATGTAAAAAAATTATTTATGTCTCGTGTCACCCTATTACGCTGTTGCGTGACTTGGCTGAATTTAAAGAACAAGGATATCGTGTAACGTCGTTTATTCCTGTTGATATGTTTCCAAATACATATCATATTGAATCGGTCGTAAAACTTGAGTTAAACTGAATAAAGAAGCAATTGGAGTTATATTATGAACCTCAAAGATGACTTAATTAATTTAATTACTATTTTAGATACGGCTATTACATCCAATCGTCGAAAATCAATTTTTCCTGTGCTCATTTTACTTGAGCATTATATCAATCAACATCATTCAAATGATACAACAGTCAAACTTACCATTGATGAATCGGGTCATCGTTTTAAAGAAACAAACTATTCTTTATTTTCAAAAAAACTTATTGATATTAAAAATGATTTTAATCAAAATAAACCCACAGCACATTTGGTTTTTTCAATTAGACACCTGATTGAATCCTTAGCTCAAGTTAATTCAACTATTTTTAGTGAATCAGAAACTCAGCTATCGACTGATCATATAAATCCAACAGAAATTTTTGCAAACTATCTTAAATCCATCGATAGTCGAATGACAAAAACCAAACAATTTATAGTTGACGAAATTTTTGCTCTTAATGATCATTTTGAAGTTGATCAATTTATACTTGATGTGAATAAAAAGGATCTTAAAATTGCAAGGGCAACAGTATACAGAACAATTAAACAACTGATAGAGGCGGGTTTACTTCAAAAAATTTCAACAACAACTGGAAAGGTTTTCTATGAAAAATCTAGTCCAAAAAATGAACATGCACATTTAATTTGTAATAAATGTGGGAAATTATTAGAAATAAAAGATATCAAAATTAGATCATTATTAGAACAATACTGTAAAAAAATGAATTTTGAACTTCAATATCAATCTATTCATTTACATGGAGAATGTTTAGACAAATCTAATTGCAAATAAATATTGCTTAAAAATATCCTTAAATGTGCTTATTAATGATATAATAATATAAAAAATATTATAATTTGAGTAAATTATGGAATTATTAATACCTGTTTTTATTATTATATCTATTTCTTTTGTTGGTTTTGGCGTTGGTGTTTTATTTTTTAATAAAACTGCCAGTAAAGCTGCTTGTGGAAAAGTTCCTGAAATCAAAACAGATGACTGTCCGTCTCAAAAAGCTGGCTTGTGCCCCATTGAAGACAAAACTGGTGCTTTAAAGCATGTTCGAATGACTAAACTTAACTATTCTAAACTAGATTAAAATATACTCACTACAAACACAGCTCCGGCATAAGCAACTGTGATAAAAACTACAAGCTGAAAAAGTGGAATTTTCCATGATTTTAGTTCATTTTTAATGACGGCTAATGTAGACACACATTGCATTGCAATCATAAAAAAAATAATTAACCCCACTATTGTAGGACCAGTGAAAATAAGTTCATTAGAATTTAAAAACGTAGCATCTTTTAACAACGTGCTTATAGACTCTGTTTCTGTACTTACACCAAAAAGAATAAACAATATAGAAACAAACACTTCTCTTGCTGCAAACGACATTAAAATGGCCACTCCAACTCTCCAATCTAGCCCCATAGGCTTAAAAACAGGTTCAATAAAGTGCCCAATAGCCATCATAAACGAATGATCTGGGCTTGGAAATTCTGATAAAAGCCACAATATAATTGATAAAATTAATATAATATATCCTGCACCTTTTACAAAAGAACGAGTTTGTTGGTAGACTTGGCGAAAAATATTTTTCCAGATTGGCACTCTATAACTTGGTAATTCCATAAAAAATGTATGAGAATTTTTAGTTTTGTAAATAACTGTCGATAATATAAATGATGCAAGCCCTGTAATGAGAATACTTCCTATATAAATTATTGTCATCACTAATGAAGCTAAAAGAAAATTCTTAAAAAATAACATTGAAATTAATAACCCAAAAACAGGTAATCGAGCAGAACACTGAAGTAATGGAATTAAACAAATACAAATAAATCGTTCTTTTTGGTTGGTAATTGTTCGTGTCGACAATACAGCGGGAATAGCGCAAGAAAATCCAGATAACATCGGAACAAACGACCGCCCAGATAACCCAATAAAGGAAAGAGGTCTATCTACTAAAACTGCAGCTCTGGCTAGATAGCCCGAACTTTCCATCACACCAATTCCAAGAAATAATATTGCAATTTGTGGAACAAATACAAAAATTGCTGCCATTCCTCCTAAAATTCCTTCAATAAATAATTGAGCAAGAAAATGGTCTGGTAAATAAGCCTTGCTTGTTGACATGATCACTGTCATAACCCATTCAATCATCTCTACAAATGGGGATGCTAGAGAAAAAATTGAATAGAAAAACAGAGCCATTATAGTGAAAAAAATAATTCCACCAAAAATCGGATGTAAGAAAATTCTATCTAAATCAAATGCATTTTCCTTAAGCTCTTTTTTGATTAATACAGTATTGAGAGCATTTTCAGCCCACTCATAAAGTTGATTGGTTTCTGGAAGTTTTTCATTACTTTTAGGAGGATTTGAAAAGTTTATTCGAGATAAAATTAACTCGCGTAATTGATTAAGATTATATTTTCTTTTTGCATCAACAACAATGACAGGTGTAGATAAAAATCTACTTAACGTAACATAATCGTACTTACTATGAGTTAAATCCGACATAGTCACAACTGTGATTACATTATAGCCTTGCTCGATTAATTGCTTAGTTAAAACCAAGTGTCTTGTGGCCTGTGTAATGTCAACTAAAGATAAAATCAAATTTGGATAAGCATTTGTAGATGACACAAGATTATATATTTGAGTTAACGACTGAATTGCAATTTTTTCATCATCTGACTTTGCTTTTAAAGATGTAATTCCTGGAACATCAACAACTTTAATTGATTCATGATGTTCTAAAGATGAAATTTCAAAATCAACTGTTGAGCCTGGATAATTTACTGTTTTTGACTTCTTCCCAGTCAAAGCGTTAAATAATGTGGTTTTACCGGCATTAGGGTAACTAATTAAAACAACAGTTTGAGAGTGGTTCACTATCTTATCTAACGAAGATTGTTTCGGCTTCTTGTTGTCTCAAGGCAATCTTGGTGCCTCTTATTTTCAATGAAATAGGTCCAGAAAATGGGGACACTTCAAGCAATTCTATTTCTGTTCCAGGGGTTAGTCCAATATCGTATAAATGAGCCTTAATATCATCTTGTGATTCAATATTCACGAGCTTGACTGATTTGCGTTTTTTAACTGATGTTAATTTTTTAACTACATTGAATAATTGATATTCAATGTAGTGTTATAATGCTTACGCACTCTATATTTTTTTCTACGATTTTTTTTTATAAACTGCCTTACTCCAGTAATATTAAGTAGAACTAAAATTAGTGACGAGGCAATATTGCTTGTTTTTAAAATGGGCTTAAAAAAGTATCCTGTATGCAATCCTTTCAGGATATCATGGATAGATGTGGTGGAGTTAATTTCTTTTTTTAATTGCCACCCCTCTCCGACTAGATTTTGGATGTAAAGACCTTTATCTGTTAATAATGTAAGACCAAATTTGGACAAAGACGCGTCGTAAATGTACTCAATATTTGGGGCGTTTATTCTATCCCAAATAAAGTCATTTAAGTTTGCTTTAAAGATAAACCCATGTTTGTCCACAACAATGATATCATTATTTATCGTCAATAGTTTAATAATATTTTTAGGATTATGAGGATAAGAAATAGCTTCTTTTTTATTAAATGTCTGATCTAATAGGTATAGATTATAGTCTGTTGAAACAAGATTTAAACCTGAATTAAGAGTAAGAATTTTATGAGGATATTGAGTCTCATACATATCTTGAATCGGTTTATTTTTAAAATATTCAGGAAAACTTAACGCTAGGCCTGTAAGCGTTAATAATAAAATAAAGCTAGCTGAAACTATTCCTCCCCAAGCATGAATTTTACGAAAATTAGGTTTCATCTCTTAACTATTTTTGAATAATTCTTCAGTAATTGCAATTGATTTTTTCACAGCACTTGCCATTGAATACGAGCTAATAGTTGCACCACTTACAGCAGATATATCGTTGTTAACTTGTAATTTATCTTTAGAAGATTTATTTATAAATTGTTTGATAAAACGTCTTTTTCTTACTTCCGATCCAATTTTTTCTCTGTAAACCATAAGCACAATATTACTCACTGAAAAAGAACGATCGATGCATGTCATAATGGTGATAGGTTGATATTTTCCTTGTTCATCTAAAACTAATGCATAACCTAGGCTGGTATCTTCAAGAAAACCTTCATAAATTGTGATATTGTCTTGACTTAGTTTTATACCTATTTTTTTTTCAATAGCTATTTTTTTCTCAGCTGAAATCTTAATGTCTTTCTTAGTAACGTGTGTTTTACTTGGAAATACAATATTTAATGCTTGATCCAATTTATAATATACATCTTCATAACTAGGTTTCGTTTCAGCAGCTAAGGATGAAACACATATAACAATAAAAAAAAGATATTTAAAATATGTCATACGCTCTAAAAACCTACTGCAACAGATCCAATTATTGAATGATTTGAAGAATGATTAACATCCAAAACCTGATACTCTAACTTGTACACAACTGACGGAAGAGGTCTAAAATTCAAACCAGTGACATATTCTTTCATAATATAATCAGTAGATAGGTTTGTATTTACATATCCATATCGTGTAAATAGGGTTAGAACTGGGGAATCAAATTGAGTAAATATTTTTTTAAGTCGATCCTGCATTGTATGGTAATGATATTCAATATAATACCCTCTCATTCTTGACGGTTGAGATGTTTTTACGCCTAAATAACTATCAGCATATTCAAAAACAAGCTCATGTTTCTTGAAATTATATATTCCATCAAGTCCTAATATGGTTAAATTATAGTCATCGTTATCATCATAAGCCCCTCTGTATAGACTTGTACCTAATTCTAGGTTAAGCATTGGAGATATACCCAATCGTCCAACTATTGCCTTAGATTTATTATTATCAATTTTAAAATTAGGCCTTGCGGAACGAATACCCTTAGACTCAGAAATATCATCTGAGCTTAAGCTATCTGTATCAGAAATTCCGTTGATGATGTAGCCTTCGTAGAAAACTTCTACATCAGCAATATCAAATCCACCATAAGCGCCGACACCAGTATCCATCCATGTTGAGGGAATAATATATTTAGAGTATAAAGGTCTTTCGGTTGTATCTCTTGCATCAGAGTCATGTAAGATATTAATTCTTCCAAAAGGAATTAAAACGATACCGGCTCTTTGCGTAAAGAAGCTCGATAGTTTAAAATCAAACCACGCTTGTTCGATTTTAATTTCTCCTTTTTGAACAGTTGAACTTGAATCTGTATTAGTAACAAATCCACCATATTCATATTCAATTTCAGAATTAAACAAAATATTTTGATGAAGTTGAGATGATACCTGAAGTATCAACCGATGAGCTATAAAAGAATTTTCTCCACTGTCAGTATTGTATTTGTATTCAGTATCAAAATAGCCCCCAATTGATCGATCAGAAACTCTATCATAAGCAGTAATATTCAAACTACCTGGGCCTTCTTTATCGATGATTAGATTTTCTTGACTAAATATAGACATTGTTAGGCATAAAAAAAATAGAAATAGTTTAAGCATTTGAACCTCTATACTTTATTTTGATACTAAGTATCATAAATTTATTAGAAAAAGTCAAGATAACTTAAAGATAACTACTTTAAATACGATTTAAATTGAGATGAATAATAGGTAACAAAAGAATCTAAGCCATTTCTTTCAATAATCATAGCCTCAACATCATCAAGGGCTTCAACAAGAGCAAGACCTCTTTCTTTACCGAGAACCATTAATGTTGTAGCTAACCCATCTGCATAGGCACAAGAATTAGCAATGACACTAACACTAGCCAAAGTTGAAGAAACAGGTTTACCCACTCTTGGATCAAAAATGTGGCTATATACAACATCATTTTTAGTAAAATAGTTTCGATAATCACCGCTTGTGGCAAGCGCTTTATTTGACAGATTTAAGGTAGCAAATAAAGATTGATTAGCAAAATTAAAATTAGGAGAAACAATACCAATGGACCATCCCTTTTTGGACTTCTTAGGGGAACTCACAAAAATCTCACCACCTAATTCAACCATAAAGTGCTTAATGCCCATCTCTTTGAGCTGATTGGACAATAGATCAACTGCGTAACCTTTTGCAATAGATGACAAATCTACTGAAACTCGTGAATCAGATTTAGAAACATATGAATCATGAAGACCAATTAGATCAATACCAATATAATTCATAACGGAATCTACTTTATCTGATGTTGGAATAGAGTAAAAAGAGTTTTTATTATTAAATCCCCATAAATCAATTAATGGTTTAACTGTAGGGTCAAATGCCCCTGACGAAAGATTATGCAACGTTTTGGACAAATTAAGCAAAAAATAAAAGTCTGAAGACGTGTTAAATTCCAAATCTGAAGATGAATTGAATTTAGAAATTTCAGAATTTTCATCCCAAGTAGAAAATATAGCAGAAGAGTCGTTAAATGTAGAATTGATAAGATTGATTAATTTAGACTTTGAAATCCAAATTGGAGAATAGACTTTAAACTGAAAAGTCGTACCCATTGATTGCCCTTCATAAGTAATAAACTTTTTTTGAAACCCCCATATTAATAACAGTGGAGTAAGGATTATGAAGGCAAAAAGAACTATTCTGTTTTGAATAGTCATAAAAAACTAACCAAAATCGTCAAATTCTATCATTTCTTTGTCAACACCAATGCTATCTAGCATCTCCATCATACATTTAAGCATAATTGGAGGACCACAAAGATAGTATTCAACTTCAGTAGGGTCTTCATGATTATTTAAATATTCTTCAAGCAATACTTGGTGAATGAATCCGGTATGCCCAGTCCAATTATCTGATGGAAGTGGATCTGATAATGCAACATGATATGAAAAGTTTTCATTTTCGTTTTCTAATTGCTTAAACTCATCATCATAAAACATTTCTCGAACAGATCGAGCACCATACCAAAATGTAATCTTACGATCAGAATTAAGTCGCTTAAGCTGATCAAAAATGTGACTTCTCATAGGAGCCATTCCTGCTCCACCACCAACAAAACACATTTCTCTTTTAGTTTCTTTTGCAAAAAATTCTCCAAAAGAACCACTTACTGTCACTTTGTCACCAGGTTTTAAATTAAAAATATAAGAGGAACCAATTCCAGCAGGGAAATCTGTACCTGGAGGTGGAGAAGCAATTCTGACATTAAGCAAAATAGTTCCTTTTTCTTCTGGATAATTTGCCATAGAGTATGCTCTAAAAACTTCTTCAGAATTACTAGCTTTTACATCAAAAATTTTAAATTTTTCCCAATCTTCATGGTATTCTTTTTCGATATCAAATTCTTTATAAGATAACTCATATGGCGGGATATAAATTTGAATATAACCACCAGCTCGAAAGCCCATATCAAGATTCTCAGGCATTTTTAAATTTAATTCTTTAATAAATGTAGCAACATTATTATTAGATACAACTTCGCATTCAAATTTTTTGATACTAAATATTTCATCAGGTATTTTTATTTTCATGTCTTCCTTAACTTTAACTTGGCAACCTAACCTGACATTTTCTTTTCTTTCAGATAAACTCAAATGAGGTAACTCTGTTGGAAGTATATCACCACCTCCATCAACAACTTTTAACTTACACATGGCGCATGTTCCACCTCCGCCACAAGCAGATGGAAGAAAAATTCCAGAATTTGATAGAGCTGATAATAGGTTTGTACCAGAACTTACAGAAGGACTTTTCCCTTCATCTCCATTAATCAAAACCAAGCAATCTTTTGTTCCAATTACTTTTTGCTCAACAAGCCAAAGAATAAAAACAAGGCTCATTATTATAGCCATGAAAATAGAGATAGAAAAAATGTATATCATAAATTAACCGCCTACTAATTTTATTCCGCTAAAACCCATAAATGCCATTGCTATCAAACCTGCAGTGATCATATTAATTGCAAAACCATCTAAACCCTTTGGCAAGCTAGCATACTTTAATTTCTGCAATACGGCAGAATATGTAACAATTGCTAGATACCATCCAATTCCTGAACTGAACCCAAAAACAGTTGCCTCAGCAAAATTGTAATTACGTTGTTCCATAAACAATGATGTGCCTAGTATGGCACAGTTAACTGCAATCAAAGGAAGAAAAATTCCTAATGATGTGTAGAGTTTAGGAGAATATTTTTCCATTAACATTTCAACCAATTGTACTTGAGATGCAATAACTGCGATAAAAGCAATGAAAACCAAAAAACTTAAATCACTTTCAGGATAGCCTGCCCAAGCTAAAGCTCCAGGCTTAAGAAAAAAATTATTGATAGCCCAGTTAACTGGAGTTGTAATGGTTAATACAAAAATAACAGCTAAACCTAGACCAGATGCTGTATTAAGATTTTTTGCACAACCTAAAAATGAACACATTCCTAAAAATAAGGCGAGTAGTATGTTATTGATAAAGATTGAATCAATCGCGATATTAAGTAAATGTTGAAATGTTTCCATAATTAATTAACTCCCAGATTTATCCCTAATAATGTTTTGTAACCAAACAAGCAATCCAATTACGATAAAAACACCAGGTGGCAATAACATTAATCCCATATTTACATAACCTAGTTGATAAAACACTTCAGGTATCACTTGAATACCAAACAGAGTTCCGGCTCCTAATAGTTCTCTAAAAAATGATACAACAATCAAAATATATCCGTATCCAAGACCATTTCCGATACCATCCCACATAGATAGCCATGGTCCATTTGCGAGAGCAAATGCTTCTGCACGCCCCATAATAATACAATTCGTAATAATTAAACCAACAAATACACTAAGTTGCTTACTTATATCAAAGAGAAAAGCTTGTAGAATTTGATCAGCTAAAATAACTAAAGTAGAAATGACAACTAACTCTACAATGATACGAATATTTTTTGGAATAATGTGTCGCATCAAAGAAATAACAATATTTGAAAAAGTTAATACAGCTGTCATAGCTAAAACCATAACAATAGATGGAATAATTTTTGTAGTAACAGCAAGAGCAGAACAAATTCCTAGAACAGCTATTGCAACTGGATTAGCTTCGATTAACGGTTTTGAAAAAGTTTTAAATGCTTGAGTTTTAGTTATCTTCATCATTATCCTCTTAGTCGTTTTGATAGTGGCTCATAATTTAAAAGTTGAGCTTTTAAGTCTCTAGCAATTCCATCTGATGTGATCGTAGCGCCACTCATTCCATCAACATAATTGGATTGATTTTTTTCAGGAACCGTATCTTGAACTTTGCCTTTAACAATTCCAACTGAAACAAACTTGCCTTTAAAGTCTGTAATTTTTTTTCCGATATACTGATTTTGGAACCAAGGCTTTTCGCATTCCCCACCTAAACCAGGTGTTTCTTTATGACTGTAAACGGTCATACCAATAACAGTATTTCCATCTCCATTTAAGGCTAAATAGCCATTAATATAGCTCCATAATCCATAAGCACTAAAAGGAATAGCGTACTTCTCGATATCTGATGAACTTCCAATAATGTAGATTGGGTAATCTGATTCCTCATCTGTAACAACACCATCAGTGTTCATATATTTCAATTTAACGTTGTCTGCGTAAATTGTTTCTATATCGCTAGAAGAATACTTTTTTTTGCTATCAAGCAAAGCAAAAGCCTTAAGAATATTTTTTTGCTGATCAATTTTCATGTTTCTATCTTGCATATCTTTAAGACTGACTCGAGCAGATGTAAGAGCAATACTGCAAAACAAACACATTAGAAAAGCAAATAAAAAGGTTTTAACTGAATTAGATTGCATTTGGTATCCTCTTTCTAATTTGAGATTTATACACTACATGATCAATTAATGGTGCAAATGTATTCATTAATAAGATTGCTAACATCCACCCTTCTGGGTAAGCTGGATTAATCACTCGAATGATGATTCCCAGAACACCAATAAGAAATCCATAAATAAATCGAGACAACTCTAAGCTTGGTGATGAAACTGGATCGGTTGCCATAAATACTGTTGCAAAGGCAAAGCTACCAAAGGACAATTGCCACGCAGGACCAAGGCTTAAAAAAGGAATTGTAGATGGACCAGAAAACGCATTAAAAATAAGAGTCATTAGTGTTGCGCCTAATAATGATCCCAACATTGTTCTCCAACTTCCTACCTTTGTAATTAACAACACAAAAGCGCCTATAAGTACACAAATTACTGATGTTTCGCCAATACTACCTGGAATAAATCCGAAAAAAGCATCTTTAACTGTAAAGCCTGCATTTATAAGGTTTTCCTGGAGATTCTCACCAACTGGTGTTACTGCAGCAACTCCAAGAGCTGTGGCTCCACTCCAACCATCAACTAATTTGTCTTTAGCAACAATTAATTTTGTCCAAACTTCACCACTTATTGTTGCTGGATATGCAAAGAAAACAAAGGCCCTAGCAGTCAGTGCAGGGTTTAAAAAATTACGACCAGAACCTCCAAAAACTTCCTTACCGATGACAACACCAAAAGCGATTCCAACAGCAGCCTGCCAGAGAGGCAATGTAGCTGGCAATGTTAAAGGATATAAAATTCCAGTAACTAAGAACCCTTCGTTGATTTCATGCCTTCTGATAAGAGCAAATAAAACTTCAAATAATCCACCAACTGCATACGATACTATAATAAGAGGTAGAACATATTTAGCTCCAGTTAAAAAAACAGGCAAAAATTCTAGACTTAATCCTGCTGCTTTGTGAGCTTGCAAACCAGAATTATAAATTCCAAATACTATACATGGAAGAAGAGCAAGAATAACAATAGACATAAATCGCTTCGTATCTAGTGCGTCACGAACATGAACGTTTGATTTTGTTTTTTCTTTTGTACTGAATAAAAAAGAAGCACCAGCTTCATATAAAGGATAAAGCTTTTCTAATTTGCCGCCTTTTTCAAAAAGTTTTTCTTGTGAGTTGACTAAATCTTTTAAAAATTTCATGCTGTTAGATCCCTGTATAATTTATTTTTTGCATCAGTGAAAAGCGTATCTAATTCAATTTTTGAAGGACAAACATATGTGTAAAGTCCAGATGATACCGTATCAAGCAACCCATACTCAACCGCAGTTTCATAATCGTTATCTTTCAATGCTTTCATTATGAGTTGAGGAGCTGTTTCTACTGGACAAACTTTTTTACAATAACCACATGAAATACACGCTCTGTAACCACCATTTAATGATGTTGTAAATTCCCAGTCGTCCCTATCAACTGTAGCGGATAAATACGTGTTGCTAAACGTTGGTTTATCAAAACCCGGTCTAAAAAAAGAAAGAATTTCTTGTTCTTGTCCATCTCGAATCAAGTGAATTGCATAATCTTGATATCCAAGTCCATCCTCTATTGACAATGTTGTACCACTAAGAACTCCTCCTCCAATAATTCGATATGGCTCGTTTTTGACTAATTCGTTTTTAATAAATTTAAGAGACACACCTTCTCTTGTTCTAAGGTATCTAGGCTCTTTACATAAAGCACCAGCAATAACAATTAATCTGTCAGTGGGATACTGACCTGACAAGAATAGCTGTCCAATACGAATAACATCTAAAGATCTGATTCCCCATGACTTATTTTCTTTTTCAGTTTTTTTGTTGTAAAACAGAAAGACAGCCGGATCATTCGCAGGATAACAACCTCTTAGTTTGTGAGTTGTGGCAGACTTAACAGATTCGCTTAAAGATGCATAATTATTTTCTGAGACTCCAACATGAACCTGATCTGATAGTTTTTTTAGAATAGACAACCCTGTTAAAAATTCGTTTTCATACTCTTTTAAAAAAACAGATGAATCAGGCATATGCGGCTCATCATAATCAATACTGACATAAATAGACGGAGGCAATTCATCTGGACTTGGAATAGTATTAAATGGATATTGCTTGAACAACATCCAGACACCACCTTGTGTTAAGCAGTCTACAGCATTTTCTTTGCTTAATGAATCAATAGATTTTTCATTGAATGGCTCGAATAATTGAACAGATTCTTCGTTTTCAGATCGTTTGATTATGATTTTTTCAATAGAACGACGATCTCCAAGCTCGATTTTTTCAACAACTCCTGAAGCAGGCGATAAAAAAACAACATGTGGCTGTTTTTTATCTGTGTATAGTGGAGATCCGATTTGTACAGTATCTCCTTCTTTGATGAGCAATTTAACTTTTAACTTGTCGATTCTTTTTGGACTAATGATAATTTGTTCAGAACTTGGGAGAACCTCACTTTGATTTGATGGCTTGCCTTTGACTTTTAAATTATATGTGTTTTTAACTTTTATTAACTTTTTCATTGTTTACTTCTTTTAACAGCTAAAGTTTATTAAATAACATTTTTTTCGTAAAGTCTTAATTTCAATCAATTCCACTTTCACCTAATTGACCACATGCAGCAGTGATATCTTGACCTTTTTTATATCTAATTGTAACTGCGCATCCGTTTTCTTTAATTCTATCTCGAATAGCTAGTAGAGCATTTGTTTTTATTGGCTTGAATGGAATTTTTTGATGTGGATTTAAATTAATTAAGTTAACTTTAGCATCCAAATATTTTGATAAATTGATCAAACTTTTAATGTCGTAATCTGAATCATTTTCGTTTTCTAGCAACGTATACTCTAGTGTAAGTTTTCGGTTGTGCAATGATTGATATTCTTTTAAGACAGCTACAACGTCTACTAGTTTGTTTCTGTTTTCTGTTGGCATGAGTTTAATTCTCTTTAATGGATCTGCAGACCCCACAGAAAACGCCAGGTTGATATAGTTGCTATCTTTGATCAGCTCTTTGATTCCTTGAATATAGCCAGATGTTGAAACAGTAATTTTTCTCTTGCTAATATTATAAGTATCTGGTGAGCATAATTGATCTATTGCTTCAAAGACATTTTTATAATTTAACAACGGTTCACCCATTCCCATAAAGACAATGTTGGTTATAGGATGACCAATAGAAAATGCATAAACAACTTGTGCAATAATTTCTCCTGCTGATAATTGTCGTTTGAAGCCCATAACACCAGTTAAGCAAAATTTACAATCGACAGGACATCCAACTTGAGATGAAATACAAAGTGTATTGTAGGTTTTTTCTTTAAGAATGACGCATTCAACAATTTTACCGTCATCTAGTGAACATAAATTTTTGATTGCTAACTCTTCTTTAGATGTTGTACTTGAAACCAAACTAAATGGTTTGAACGATATTAGCTCTGAAATTTTTTTTCGATTATCTTTGGAAATATTCATCATTTTTTCGGGGTCAATAACATGTTTTTTGTAAACCCAATCAAATAACTGAGATGCAATATAACCTTGAAACCCATGTTTATTTAATAAATCTTTTAATGTTTTTTTATTGAGACTATAAAAGTATTACTTTTTTTTCATGAGGCAAGTATACCTACAATTGAATTGAAATGTAATGCTCAGTTAATACGTTAAATTATGACGAGACCTTAGGACTACATTCCCAAATGGATTCAACTGGCTTAGCTTGTCGTATTGTGTGATGAGAGAGTGCATGTTCTAAACAAATTGTGGTGTAGTGAGATGAATACAACTTAGTCATTTGTTCTAAAGTAATAAAAAAGGGAGGGCCTTGCTTGTAACTCTCAACGAGTTCCTTTGGGCTCATTTTTTCAATTTGTTGCTTGGAAAAATCAAACGTTAAAACAAGTTGAGAGGCATGCTTGGTTATGGCAACAATGTGTTGAACATAGTGTTGCTGCATGTCAGGTGGCCACGCAACCAATGCAGCACGATCGTAAACTGCATCAACGTTACCAATTTCATTTGAACTTAATTTAAATATATCTCCAACAAAAACATCTATATTGGGAGCCGAAAACTGTTTAAAATGCGTAGTTTCTAGAATTTTTGGTGAGATTTTAAGACTATCAAAAAAATCTTCAACAGCAAGTTGAGATAATTCTGCTCCAACAACATGATACCCTTTTTGCAAAAACCATATCATATCGTTTGATTTGCCACACATAGGAACAAACAACCTCTTACCCACTAGCTTTTTAGCAAAAAAATCAAAGTGAGATGTCATTAATTGATTAGGGCGTTCTTCATGAAACCCTATTGAATTACTTTCCCAACAATTGATCCAAAATTGCTTATCCATGGTATCTATCTTAATTCAATTAAACGATTTTTATAAGAAAAATTAACCTGGCGATCTTACTTCTTCATCGGCTATATTAAAATTATCATTCAAATCTTTTGATTGTTCTTGACTTGGCACAAAAGAAATTGATTGGTTACTTGCAGACTCTTTTTCATTATTTTCAATAACTTGAATCGTTATGTTTTTTGATGATTTTTTTTGTTTGATTCCAAAAAAAATTGTGAGCCCTGCTAGAATTTTAAATATTTTTCCGAACATTTTTCTACTTTAATATTGCATGTTTAAAAATTCAATATTTAATGTAATTATATAGAAATGAACCCATTTCAAATTAATTTAAATAAATTAAAACAACTTACAGATAAGTTAGAAAAAAGTGTAGACCATGAATCTGTCGATTATTTAACTGACATCCTTGGTAGTTTGGTTGATTTTCATGAATCTGGTCATGCTAAAAATGATCTTAGGCTAATAAAGACATCTATTTCTGAAATGATTAAAGCGTTTAAGGTCTTTAAACCTTACAGGAACGTCCGAAAAGTTTGTATTTTTGGATCTGCTCGAACCAGACCGGATCATCCTAATTTTCAACTTGCTGAAGATACTGCAATGGAACTTCATAAAGCTGGTTTTTTAACCATTACTGGCGCAGGTCCTGGCATTATGGAAGCTGGAAACAAAGGAGCTCCAACAGGTGAAAGTTTTGGGTTAAATATCATTTTACCTTTTGAACAAGAGCCTAATCCATATATCAAAGAGTCTGATAGACTTCTTTCCTTCAATTACTTTTTTACTCGCAAACTTATATTTGTTAAAGAATCCGATGCGATTGTTTTATTTCCTGGAGGATTTGGAACACAAGATGAGGGGTTTGAAGTTTTAACTCTCATCCAAACAGGGTGTTGCTCACCTAGACCGTTTATTTTACTAAACCACCCAAAAAGCGATTATTGGAACTCTTGGAGACATTACGTTGAAAATCAATTATTAGACAGAGACTATATTTGCCCCGAAGATATTGATTTGATTACACAAGTGTCTACAGTTGATGATGTGGTGGCAACCATCCAAAAATTTTATTCTGTGTATCATTCGATCGTTTATTATGAAGATGTTGCTTGTATTCGATTAAACAAATCTATATCAAATCAAACTATTTTAGACATTAATGAGAAATTTAGTGATATATTACTTGATGGACAATATCATTTAGCTGACGCGCATTATCATGAGCATGAACGTCAACTTTACCCAGAAAAACCAAGACTATATTTTAATTTTAATAAAATTAAATACGGTAGAATTTGTGTTTTAATCAATTATTTAAATAATAGCGTTTAAATTCTCTTTAGCTGTTGTCTTTATCATTCCTTACTATATATAATATTTAATAGAATATAGCTGGAGGTTTTCATGATTTTTTCTTTATTTGCCAAAGGTGGCCCTATAATGTTTTTTCTTTTACTTTGCTCAATCTTGGGTGGCTATATTGTTGTTGAGCGACTGTTGTATTTTAACTTTCATTTCAAACATATTGATCAGACTGTAAGCTCTATTAAAAACAAGTTACTAACTAACGGTATTAACGACACAATTTTATCACTACGTACCCAACGAAACATTATTACCCGATCTATTTATCAGTCCATTAAACTCGTTGGAAAATCCCATCATGAAATCTCTGATGGAATCAAAGACTCAGTTCATTCTCAAATCCCTAAAATTGAACGATTTATGTCAACATTATCTAGTATTATCACAGTAGCTCCAATATTGGGTCTTACTGGAACAGTTTTAGGTTTGATGGATATTTTTAATGTTATTTCAGGAGGAGGAATTGGAGACGCAAGTTTACTTTCTGCGGGTATTGCTGAAGCATTAATCACAACAGTAACTGGTCTTTTGATTGTTGTTCCATTTATATTTATCTATCAGCACTTAACTCAGAAAATTGAGGAGTACATCATTCTTATTGAACGAATTTGTTATGATATTGTTGTTTTTTGTAGTAACCAAACATCTATAAAACCTTAATCTTATGATTGTTAGACGCAAAAAGCCACCAACTCGACTTGAGCTTGCTCCAATAATTGATATTGTTTTTATTTTATTGATTTTTTTTGCTGTAAGTACCAGTTTATTAAGTAACAAACAAAGTATTCAACTTGATCTTCCCGTTGCTGAAACCTCTGACGAACATCCTGAAGGAGTTGTTCTATCAATAGATGATCAGCAAAAAATCTACATAGATATGACTGAAATATCGCTAAATTCTATTCAAGATCATATCTCTGAACGTCTTGAAACAGATCCATCTTTGCAAGTTATTCTTAGTATAGACAAATCTATTACATATGATTTAGTCATTAATGTGCTAGATAATGTTAAACTAGCAGGCTGTTATAATATTGCTTTGCAGGCTGAAAAAAAAGTTTTTCGATAATTGAAGATGAAGTCTGAAAAGCAGATCCATATTATTGCACTATCATGTAC
>JAYOLY010000002.1:16579-30261 GCA_038120575.1 Rickettsiales bacterium | reverse complement strand
TTATTCACTTTTGCTTGTTACTTGTTCCAATTCAATCTAAAATTAAGATTAAAAAAGAAACTCCATCTATACAACCTATTCCAATAAACTACATTGTGAAAGAAACAATTATAGAGCGCCCTAAGCCGTCTCCTCCTCCAAAAGCTATTCCTAAAAAAATTCCTAAAAAAGCAACACCCAAACCAGTGCAACCGCCACAACCAACATCGCTTCCTGGAGATAGAGAATTTGCATCTGTTTCAAAATCTCACACACCCTATTACCCTAAAACAGCTATAAATAATCTTTATGAAGGAACCACGATTTTAAATGTTACAATAAATGAATATGGAGATATTGTTGTGATTGAAGTCAAAAAATCATCTGGTCATCCGAGCCTAGATCAAGCCTTTATTGATTCTGTAACTAATTTTTATCAATTTAAACCCAAGCGAGTTATGGGTCAAAACAAACCTGATACTATTGTACTAAAATATACATTTGAACTATGAAATACGTTTTAAGCTATTTAATTTTTTATTTTATTCTAACGGTTACAACAATTGGAAATCCGCAAAACAACTTAATATCTGTTTCAAATGAATTTATTTCTATTGTTGTGAATAACCAAGATGCTATTGGTCGATTTTCCCTCGAAACAACTGGGGGTGATCCAGCTGTAGCAGTTGATGATAATCAAAGCTTAATATATGGACGCCCAATTCCATGGACATCATACACAACCATTTTAATTGATGACATCCCATATATTTTTGGAGCTGCCGACAAACGGCTGCTTAGACGATTACAAAAAAATGTTAACTTTGGAAAAGTTTTGTTTCAAAACAAAACAAGTGACTCTATTATTACGGCTTGTCTATTTGGCGATATTCGTGTCACACAAACGTTGACTTTTTATAGAAACCCAAACACCAATGTCAAAGATTCGGCTTTAATTCGTTATGATATTTCAAATATGTCAGACACAGAGGCACACAATGTTGGCATACGTATTATGTTGGACACTAAATTAGGTCAAAATGATGGATCTCCTCTTAGAATGGGACCAGAGGCTGTTGGTGAAGAGAAATTATATTCCAAAGATGTTTTATACGATTATTGGATGACATTTGATAATCTTGTCAGTCCAAATATAGTTGCTCAAGGACTTTTAAATGATTCTACAAACCAGCTTACATTTCCCGATTCTTTATATCTAGCAAATTGGGGAACGCTTGTTGATGAACCATGGGATATTGATTATCAAATTGGTCGATCTTTTATTAGAAAAGGTGAAAGTGAAAAAGATACGGCACTTGGATTATACTTTAATCCAACGTATCTACCTCCTAATGACCAACATGTTGTTCAGACGGTTTATGGTTTAGGTGGTCTTACATTGTCACCTGGTCAAATAGCGTTGGGGTTATCTATGCCTCAAGAACTTCCTGAAGGATTTCCTGATACATTTTTAATTCAAGGTTATATTTTAAACACAGCATCTTATCCATCCTACGATACCAATATTAATTTTACTTTAGGTAATGGCCTTGTATCACAAGAAAATAACCTTACTTCATCTTTAGATATTCTAGATGTTGGTCAGCAACAACAAGTTCCAATTATTGCAAAACTATCAAAATCAACTTCAGCTGGACAAATTCCAATTACTTTACAAGTAAATTCATCTACCTATGAATCAAATTCATTAACTCGCTATATCAACATTATTCCGCGACTTAAACTAACATTTAAGCCCCATGTTCTTGAACCTATTAATGCTTCAAATCAGCAATCTGTTATTATTTCCGGTGAGATTCAAAATAATACATCTAAAAAAATTACCAATATCAACACAGAGTTGTTACTTCCTGATGGGTTATCATTTCCTAATATTGAATCAACTGTAAAAACTATTCCTGTTTTGGAGCCCAATCAATCGGAAACACTTCATTGGCTAGCATCTATCAACCGAGTTGAACCACAATATAATTTAAATTTTAAAACGACATCGCCTTATACAAATCAACTCATTACCCCCATGCTTTTTTCGTTAACTGAATACGAAGGATTTCGACTTATTCCAAGTAAATCTAATATTGCCCCATTTGATAATTTTTATGTAGCATTAGAACATTTTAAGGCAATAAATGATGAAACTTTGTCCATCCGTCTTGAATTTGATCCGACCTATCTTGTTCCAAAACGAGTTTCTCCACAACGTTCTACTGTAGATGGGTTTATTGATCAAACAACAACAACGACAATAGGTTTAAATTCAATAGAAGTCAACGCGTTAAAGCCTAAACAAGATGTAAATAGTTTGTTACGATTAGCAAAAATTCATTTTCAAGCAATTCAATCGGGTTCATCCGAGCTATTACTGTTTGTGAATGACTCATTTACGTTTGCTTTTCCAATTGAAATACTAAGCGAAAAAAAAGGAGATTAATATGAAAAAAATATATATCATCTTAGGATTTATTTTCTATTTTTGTTTTAATATATTGGCGCAAGACATTACTGATGTTTCTAAGGCTGATAGAGCATATTCATCTATCAACAACAGTATAAAAAAAGGATACCTATCTTTGTATTCAGACAATACGTTTCGACCAGATCAACCTTTAACCCGAAAAGAAATTGCTATTATGATAGATTTAATCCTAAACTATGTTGATGATAATCAATTATCAATAAGTCAATCTGATTTAAGTGATTTAAAAAAACTAGCAACAACATTTAGAGAATCATTTTTGCTTGTTGAGTCAGATTTAAAGTCGTTATCTGATCTGACTTCTAACTTAGATGAAGAACAAAAGCTTGTGCAATACAACATTACTGAATCGCAGGATCAATTTAAACACATTCAAAAACAACATAAATATTTGTGGTTAGGTGTTGGCATTGCTGCTGTTTTAGGGATATTAATTTAGTTTTTCCATGAATACATCCTTGTTATTAGATGATCTTATTAAACACAATAATCTAGTTAATGGTTATATTTTCTTTGGGCAATCGATTACGACCTTACAACAAGCTGCTTTTTATTTGGTCGAAAACTATTTTTCTCAAAAAACCCCTTTTAAAGTGTCGTCATCTCAACTTGAAAACTGTCCAGATTTAATCTTTTTTACAACTGAAAATAGTTCTATCAAAGTAGATGATGTTAGCTATATTCAAAATCGAATAAAATATGGACCTTCTTTGTATAACCGATTTTTTGTTGTGATTAATGACGCTGATTTATTTACTCCTCAAGCAGCTAATGCTTTTTTAAAAACATTAGAAGAACCGCTTGAGAATATCTCGTTTATTTTATTAACCACTAAATTTCCTCAACTTCTTCCGACAATACGATCACGTTGCCAGCATCTTCATATCTCTAAACATGATCATTTTGATTCAACATTTACCCTTTCAACTGACACAGATGTTGATTCGGAATTAATGACTTATACTAAATTTTTAAATTCAGATAAAATTAACCAATTTAATTATTTAGAATTAATTTCAAAAAATAAACTTTCAGCAAAAGAACAAATAGATTTTTGGATTAAAAACCTTTTTGATGAAAAAAATTTTTCAGATATGCCAACTTTACTTGATATCCGCTCTCGTCTTGAATTTAATGTAAATACCCGTTTACAACTTGAACAGCTGATACTTTGATTCGGTTTTATAGTTTAATTTTTATTAAAATTAAATAATTTTAAATATAATTTATTAATTATGTTTATTTTTTAGTTAAATGCTATATAATTTAAGTCATGGTACTTAATATAGAAACACCGGCTATTTTATTTCCAGCAATTTCATTGCTTATGCTTGCCTATACAAATCGCTTTTTAGCCTTATCTCAACTGATTCGGCTATTACATAAAGATTATCAGCATATTAATGCTATAAAAACATTAAAGCAAATCAAACATCTTCGGTTTAGACTACTGCTTATTCGTTTAATGCAAGCGTTTGGAGCTATTTCAATTTTACTCTGTATTGTAAGTATTTTTTTTATATTACTTGATTATAATTTTTATGGATTAATTTTATTTGTTTGTAGTTTATTATTATTTTTTGGGTCCATTATTAGCTCATTGATTGAAATTTTAATGTCTACTCGAGCCCTTACAATCTTGTTATCTGATATTGAAAATAACTAACCAAACGACCAGCGTTACGACTCTATGAAACAAACAAAAATTGTCTCAGAACATCCAGCCCTAAAAAAATGTGTATTGATATCTCATATTAATGATTAATATACAAAATCTAATCTAGTAAATAGTCAACAAGCTCCCCAATTTCACATTGAATAAGATGATCTGCCAAATGATCATATGCCGTTTGGTCTCTATTTATAATTGCAAGAGAACAATTATTTGCCTTTGCCATAACTGGAAATGATGCGGCAGGTTGCACAACCAAAGAAGATCCTATTGAAATAAATAAATCTGACTCTAGTGTCCATTTTTTTGATTGAGACATTGCATCTTCATTAAGTGATTGGCCAAATGAAATAGTTGCTGGTTTTAAAAATCCATTACAAGACTCACATAGTGGTGGATGTTGAATTGTGATTGGGTTTTCATAAAACGGCTCTGCATTATATCGTTTAGAACAATCCAAGCAAACTACTTCTTTATCTGTTCCATGAATTTCAATATATTTTTGAGGAGAATGCCCAACATCGCGATGTAACCCATCTACATTTTGCGTAATTAGTCCTAATAATTTGTTGTTTTTTTCCAAACTATATATCCAGTCATGTCCTTTGTTGGGCTTGGCTGTTTTATACAGTTGATAAGAGTCTGATTTCATTTTCCAATAGCGAACACGCGCATCATGATGTGATAAAAAGTCCGAAAAATAAACTGGCTTATATCTTGTCCATACCCCATTTGGGCTACGAAAATCTGGGATACCAGATTCAGTACTTAATCCAGCACCGACAAATACGACAATATTATTTGCTTTTTCAATGGCTTGCTTAAACCTAATAAAATCGTGATGCATCTTTAATTGAGTTCAATCTTATATTTTTCAATTTTACTATACAAGGTTGTTCTAGATATACCCAACGCTTTGGCGACGGTCATGATGTTACCCTTTTTTAATTTTAATGCCTGTTGAATTGCATGTTTTTCTACGTCTTCCAAAGATAAAATCTCATGAAGCTCTGAAGATTCAGGCTCCGGTAGAAGATCGACTTTTGCTTGCTCTAATTGATGATAATACTGTCCAGGTTGCATGCTTAGTACCGCAGATGAAATGGGTTGACCTTGAGCAAGAACAACAGAACGCTGAATGCAATTTTCTAATTCTCGAATGTTTCCTTCCCAATATTGCCGTTTCAAAAACTGCCTTGCATCATGGGTTAATGTTGGTTGTTGAATATTAAACTGTAATGAATATTTTTCTATAAAATGTAAGGCTAAATCAACGACATCATTGGCACGATCTCGTAGAGGTGGAACAAAAATTGGAAATACGTTTAACCTGTAAAATAAATCTAAACGAAATACTTTTTCATCGACTAACGCTTTTAATGATTTATTTGATGCTGCAATAATTCTAACATTTATTGGAATAACACTAGATCCCCCAACACGCTGTATTTCTCTATTTTGTAGCACTCTCAATAATTTTACTTGTAAATCTAATGGCAATTCACCAATTTCATCTAAAAATAAGGTTCCATCTTGAGCTAATTCGAACTTTCCTATTCGTTGTGTGTCTGCGCCTGTAAACGCTCCTTTTTCATGACCAAATAATTCTGACTCAATCAGTTCTCGTGGAATTGCTCCACAATTTATGGCAACAAAAGGGCTCTTTTTTCTTTTTGAATTTGTATGAATAATGGTGGCTATTAAATCTTTTCCTGTTCCACTTTCGCCTTCTAACAAAACCGTTAAATCATTTTCTAGCACCAATCCAATGGCTTTAAATACCTCATTTATGGCTGGAGATGCGCCAATTAATTTTCCATCTAATTCTAAATTATGTGTTTGTAGATATTGAATTTGATGATTTTGTCTTGAAATAAGTTTTTCATTTTCAACTGAATACATTTCAAAAGTTAAAATACCTAACAAGTCTAATACTTGCT
Source organism: Rickettsiales bacterium (assembly GCA_038120575.1). GTDB lineage: Bacteria > Margulisbacteria > Marinamargulisbacteria. The sequence goes on along the minus strand of JAYOLY010000002.1, from coordinate 24,173 downwards.
CTAGTTGGACTAGATCAGCTTTTTCTGATGGTGTTTTGATGGTTGCTTTTAAATCTGTGATGCTCTTTTTTAATGCATAAATTAACATTGCTGTATCTTTTGTCGAAAACCCTCCTTCTGTTTGCTGTTTTATAACATGATGCCAAACAGATAAAATGGGTTCAATTTTTTCTTTTGAAAAATTTTTAATTTTTTTTGTTTCTAAAATTGAAAATACTTGATTAACAATTAAGCCTGAAGAGGATGATAAATGCTCTTTGTTGTTAAGTGTCGTTTCTGAAAATCGTGGGTTTTCAAAAAGTTCTTTATTTAATTGATCTAAAATAGTTTCTTTTTGAGATTTATAAATTGATATTTTTTTTTCATTGTCGTCCATAGTGTTCAATAATTATACACTTTAGTTATATATAATTAAACATTTTTTATGCAAAATCACTCAGAGATTGAATATAATAATCTGGCTTTAGCTGAGTTGTTAATGCCTTAGTTGTGTCAAAATATGCACCAATCCCGGTTTGTTTAACCCAACACCCAGAAATTCCTAAATGTTCTTGCATCGCACTGACATTGTCTATATTATCGTCAAAAAAACATATATCTTTATTCAATGCCAAATTAGAATTTTGAAGATGGTGTTTGACAATAGTTGAAAAGTTTTTCAACGGTTTACCAAACCAAATAATAGGTTTCCCAATTTGATTTTCAATTTTTTCTGCATAGTAGCCTACAACAGGATGTAATCCATTTTTTCCAACAACGTATCGATCTGGATTACAACAAATGATTTGTTTATCAGGATGTGATAAACAATGATCAACAATCTCATCAATTAATGATATTGGAAAATGTTTTAAAAAAGCAGCAAGCATAATCACCTCAGCTGTTTCTAATGTGGACGTAATCTCTTTACATCCTGCATCAAGAAAGTATTGCTCTGACTTATGATCTCCTAATAGATATACCCTTTTGTTTTTAATAAGAGAAACTATATCGTTATCGTGTTTTACATCACCAGAAGATATGATTGAATCTAACGACAAAACAATATTATTACTTTCTAATTTAGATTTTATATAAGTTGGATAATAGTATGAATTGTTTGTAACTAAAAAAACTGTTGCACGGTTTTGGCAGTTTTTAACGACAGAATCAACATGGGGAACAAGTCCGTGGTCAGTATAAATAACTCCAGATGCATCAAAAAGATATGTTTTAAATGCTTTAAATGTTTCTTTAGTTAATAACTTCATAAATTGATTTTAAATTTCATACTCATAGATGTAAATGCTAAAACATTTTTTAATACTCTTAAATTAAGTCACATTTAGCCGCCAAAATAAAATCATTTTCGGTTAACTGTTTTAACTTATGGGTATAAATGACTAGTTCAACCTTGCCCCATGTTAAATAGATATCTGGATGATGACCTTCTTGTTCAGCAAGTTGTCCAACCTTATTTGTAAACTCAAGTGCAGCTTTAAAATTAGAAAATCGATACTCTTTTTTAAGTTTAATGTGTTCTAGTATGTCCCACCCATCGGATAGTTCGTTTAAATAATGTTCTTTTAAGTCATCACTTATTGAGGATTCCATTCCATCGCAAGCACCACATTTTTTTTCAACTAATTTCATATACTGAGCTATAAACGCTCCCTATTATGTCAATGTATGAGCTGCTGTAATAAAAAAATATGGAAATTGCTTTTGAAGATTTGTGCTTAGTTGCTCTGCTGCTGTTTTGTTGCGACATGGAATAAAAAATGTTGATCCCGATCCTGTCATATATACCTTTTCTTGTGTTAATGTTTCAAGTTTATGATAGTATTCTTTTAATAAAGGATAAGCCAAAAAACTTGCTTCCAACAACATATTGTCACCAATGCCATACTTAAGAAGATATTCTTTTTGTTGCTCGTTAGGAGCATTTGCTTTCAACGAGTCAAATGATTGATAAACTTGTTTTGTATCGCAATGACTATTTGGATAAACTAATACCATATCCATTTTACTTGCTGATAAGGGTGTAATCTGATCCCCTACTCCCTCTACAAGGGCTCTCGAGCTCTCTAAAAAGAAAGGAACATCTGAACCTATAGATAGTGCTGTTTTATTTTGATCCGTCAAAGACTCGTTTAGGCTAAACTCTTGATTTAAAAAGGACATAAATGTTGCAGCGTTACTGCTTGAGCCTCCCATCCCTGACCCTAATGGTATATTTTTTTTTATATGTACCTTAATAGATAACATCAGCTTATCTTTATAGGCATTAAACACCTTAAATAAACTATTTGATTGATCAGTAGGAAAAGTGATTCCTTCTCCTGTAATTGACAATGTTGGAGCACGTGATTGCTCGTATTCAAATGAGAGCGTGTCGCCTAATGAAATTTTTTGAAAAATTGAAAAAATGTTATGTAATCTGTGTTGACCTATTGGAAAAACTAAAAGACCTAAGTTTAATTTGGCAGGGGAAAATAACACTTTTTTCATTATTTTCCCCTACTCTATTTGTTAATTTATTTGTTACTAGCGTTTGCCTGTTCTGAACCTTCAGGAGTTCTGTTTAAAAGTTCATATTTATCTTTTATTGAATTGTAATAGTTAACTCTAGCTTGGTTCACTTTTTGTTTAACTAATTCATTAGCAAGTAACTCTTTAACCTCATCGTATGTTCTGGCTTTCACTATTCGCTTATCAATAAGCTTTACAATATGCCAACCTAAGTCAGTTTTAATAGGTTTTGCAAAAAAGCCATTTTTTTGTAATTTAAATGCAGTATTTTCAAGCTCTGGTAATAACCCTGACCCTTTACTAATGTAACCAATAACACCACCGTTTGGAGCTGTAACGGTATGTATAGACTGAGACTTTGCTAAATTTCCAAAGTCTTCACCATTATATAGTTTTTTATATATAGAATTTGCTTCAGCTTCATTAGAAACTAAAATATGAGCAATTTGACGCTCTTCTCTTTCTTTAAAAAAATTAATATTGTTGTTATAAAGATTTAAAGCTTCCTCATTTGTAACCTGAATGTTTTGATCCGCTTTCTGCATTAAGAGAAAATCTACATATGTTTGTCTTTTCTGAAATTCATATTGCTGATTTAATTGTGTCAATAACTTTTGAAAATCTTCATTTTCATCAATTTTTTCAGAAAGCGCTTCTTGATATATAATTTCTTTTTGAATCGCATTGTTTAGTATGGTTTGAATGACTTGCTGCTGGTTTTCTTGATTAATTTGCTGTCTTGTTTCTAAAGGCAAATTACGAATGCCTATGTTCACATCTTGTGGAGTTATATAGTTAGATCCGATTTTAACAATCCAATTTTTTGGCTCAACTGATGAACACGCAACTAAAAAAGCAAGCGAACATACTGATGCTGCAAATAAAAAAGGTTTAATTTTCATGACTCCTCCAAAAATGATACTAAAATAACATTTTAATCTTTATTAAGAGCAATTTCAATCTTTTTTAAAAGAATTTTAAATATTACAGACTAAGTTAATCAAAAACTCTCAGTAAATTGATTCTGTTTTGGTTATCGATCTTTTCAATTTTAACATTCACTTCATCGCCCATTGATAGAAAATCTTCAACATTTTCAACTCGTTCTTTAGCGATTTTTGAAATATGTAGCAACCCTTCTTTTCCAGGACAAATTTCTACGAAAGCTCCAAAATTAACGATTTTAACAACTTTCCCTTTAAACTCTTCACCTTCTTCTGGATCTTTAGTGATTGCTGTAACAAGTTGGATTGCTTTATCTAATTCATCTGAATTTTTTGATGATACATTTACTTCACCTTTTGTACCGTCAATAACAACAACAGTAGCTCCAGATTCTTCTTCAATTGCACGAATTGTTTTTCCACCACTTCCAATTAAAGCTCCCACTTTATCTGGAGGAATAAACATGGCATGTATTCGAGGTGCATTAGGAGAAAGTACGTCTCTGGATTGAGATAGTGTTTGGTTCATGATATCAAGAATTTGAAATCTAGCTTGTTTAGCTTGAGCAAGAGCTTGTGTTAAAATTTCTTTTGAAAGTCCGTCAATTTTGATGTCTAATTGCAATGCAGTAATTCCTTCTTTTGTTCCTGCAACTTTAAAATCCATATCTCCATAATGATCTTCAAGCCCTTGTATGTCTGTTAGAACAATAAAATCGTTTCCGTCCATTAATAATCCCATTGCAATTCCTGCAACTGGGGCTTTTATAGGAACACCAGAATCCATTAAGGACAATGATCCAGAACAAACTGAAGCCATAGATGATGATCCGTTAGATTCTAGAATTTCTGAAACAATTCTGATTGTATATGGATATTCTTTCATGTTTGGTAATATATGCTTAAGTGATCTTTCTGCAAGCGCACCATGACCAAGTTCTCGTCGTCCTGTTGAAATTCGTCCAGTTTCTCCAACAGAATATGGTGGAAAGTTGTAATGAAAAAAGTAGTTGCTTTTTTCAACGTCTTTTAACCCGTCTAATAATTGCATATCATCAGCAGTTCCTAACGTTACAACACCTAAACTTTGAGTTTCTCCTCTGGTAAATAATGCTGAACCATGAACAGCTGGGAGAACTGACACATCAACATGGATAGGTCTAATTTCATCAGGCTTTCTCCCATCCACTCTGATTTTTTTCGTAATGATTAATGTTCTTATTTTTTCTTTTTTAAGCTTGTTGTAAACAGACAACACAATAGCTTCATTGTCTTTATCTTCAGAAATAAATTCTTCTCTAACGCTTTTCTCAATGTCTGCCAATAAGGTTTCAACTTCTTTTTTATCTCTGCCAATTAAACTATCTTCAATTTTTTGAGCTAAAAACTGATTGATTTTTTCTTTGTAAACATCAAGCTCTGCATTAGGTTCTGGCAATGCTGCTTTTTCTTTTCCAGCATCTTCAACTAATTTTTTTTGAGCTTCAATCATTTTTTTGATTTCTTGGTGCCCAAAAAATAATGCGTCAACAATCACTTCCTCAGACACTTCTTTGGCATCAGCTTCCACCATTAAAATTGCATCATGAGACCCGGCGACCATCAAATCCATATCACTTTTTTCTAGCTCTTCAAAGGTTGGATTGACAACAAAATTTCCATCCACTCGTCCAACTTGAACTGAACCAATGGGTCCGTTAAATGGGATATCAGAAATGCTAAGTGCAGCAGATGCAGCTAGTCCAGCTAGTGGTTCATATGGCATTGATGGATCGAAAGACAAAACTGTAATGATGATTTGCACATCATTGTGAAAATCTTTAGGGAATGAAGGTCGTAAAGGTCTATCAATTAATCGCGCAAGCAAGGTTGCATCAGTTGAAGGTCTGGCTTCACGCTTGAAGAAACCTCCAGGAATTTTTCCTGCGGCATACATTTTTTCAGACACTTCAATTGTTAGAGGTAAAAAATCTATTCCTTCTTTTGGTTCTTTTGACATAACAGCAGTAGCCATGAGAACTGTTCTGCCTGCAGTAAGAATTACAGATCCATTGGCTTGACGAGCCATCTTTCCTGTTTCAAGTTTAACATTGGTACTACCTATAACGAACTCTACATTTTTTTCTTTAAATTCCATAATTTACACCCTATTTAAATTGTTAATATTATTGAAAACTAGCGATTACTTAAGTTTTAATTTCTTTTTTAAAGCTAAAAACTTTTCAGAGTCTTTCTTTTCTAAGTACTTTGCAAGTTTCTTTCTTCTACCAACCATTGCAAGAAGTCCATTTCTTGTATGGTGGTCTTTTTTGTGTTTTTTGAGATGGTCAACTAGGTAGTTTATACGATGTGTTAACAGCGCTAATTGAACCTCGCAAGACCCTTCGTCTTTAGCATGCAGTTGGTATTTTTTTATAATATCTTGTTTGTTAGTTTCTCCGTAAGAAGCCATTTAAATCTCCTAAAAGTTGTTATTTTTATAATTTTTAGCACTTAATCGTACCATATTTTAGATGATTGTTACAAGATTCACTTATATACATGGTAAGCAGTGCCATACACGTGTATTAAATTTTAATTGTATGTCTTAATGCTGAGCTCTGCAGCCTTTAAAAAGATTCAAAAGCCTTTTATAATTTCAATGATAATTTTGTAAGGAGTTCGTTATGGCCATATTAGATCTAGTTACAGTGCCTAATCCTATCCTAAACCAGAGTTGCTCAAAAATTACAACATTTGATGATGACCTTAAACAATTCGTCACAGATATGTTTGATACCATGCATCATTATAAAGGTATTGGTTTAGCTGCGCCTCAAGTGGGCATTCTTGAGCAATTATGCATTTGTGAATTTGAAGATGATACGTTGGTACTGATCAATCCCACTATTACTGCAATGAGAGGCAATCAGCAATCTGAGGAAGGATGTCTAAGCATTCCTAATCAATTGTTTGATGTTGATCGAGCAACAAGTATTGATGTTCTGTTTCAAGATCATAAAGGGAAGGAAAATGCTTTGGCAATTAATGGAATGTTAGCTATTATAGTCCAACATGAAATTGATCATCTAAATGGAGTTTTGATCAACAAAAAGGGAAAATTTATTAAGGAAGTATAACTATGAATATTATTAAAATGAAATCCAAAATCGCTTACATAAACGTTACAAAATGCAGTGTTTATTATGATGGTAGTCTTGGTATTGACGAAGATATTATGAAAAAAGCAAATATTTCAGAGCATGAGCAAGTTCATGTTTTAAATGTTAATAACAATGAACGTTTTATCACTTATGCTATCAAAGAACCTGCAGGATCAAATAATATTTGCTTATATGGCCCTGCTGCAAACAAAGGTAGTGTTGGCGACGAAGTTGTTATACTGACGTATTGCTCTGTTTCCCCTGATGAGCCAGTCAATCCGATTGTATTAAATTATAGAGCTCATTAATGCAGATTGAACCCATTTTATTTTCTTACAACGACAAAGGTGAAGCCCAAATAGGTAATGTATCTATATTGGATCTTGTTAAACAATTTGGATCTCCCCTCTATGTTCTTGATCGGCACACGTTTGAACATAATTGTGATCAATATTTAAATCACTTACAAACATACTATCCCAATTCAAAAGTGCTGTATGCAGGAAAAGCCAATTTAACTGTTGCGATAGCCCAACTTATTAATCAAAAAAACATGTGCCTTGATGTGTCTTCCGGAGGCGAGCTTTATACAGCGATTCAAGCTGGATTTAATACCAAAAATATCTATTTTCACGGTAACAACAAATCTATTAAAGAACTTGAACTTGCGATGAGCCATTCTGTTTCAATTATCATTGATAATGACAATGAACTAGACAATATCATATCTATTCTTGATTCAACTAAACCGTTTCCTAACGTATCAATTATGATTAGACTTAAACCAGAAATAGATGCCCATACACATGACTATATCAAAACTGGACAATTAGATTCAAAATTTGGAATTGAACGTCATGACCTGCTTTCCATTGCCCAGAGAATAGAGTCTCATCCTCAACTAAACTTTTTAGGCATCCATAGCCATATTGGGTCACAAATTTTTGATACTCAGCCTTACAACGATTTGATCCCCATTCTTCTAGACTCTGTTTT
>JAYOLY010000002.1:14216-16569 GCA_038120575.1 Rickettsiales bacterium | reverse complement strand
AACGCTTAAACAACACAACATAACTATTAGAGAACTTAATATCGGTGGTGGAATTGGAATTTCTTACACAAATCAAGACGCTCCTCCAAATATGAATGACTTTATCAAAACAATTACCGAACTTATCACTAGGTCTTTTCAATCTCATAATATTGCATTACCCACTTTGTTGCTTGAACCTGGACGCTCGATTATAGGAAATGCTGGCATTACACTGTATACCGTTGGAGCAATCAAAGACATTAAAGACGTTAAAACCTATATATTTATTGATGGAGGTATGGCAGATAATCCAAGACCCATGATGTATAATTCTGAATACACATTCAAACCTGCGATGCTTAGTCAAAACACAAGAACATACTCGATTGCTGGGAAGTTTTGTGAATCGTCAGATATTCTTGCCGAAAACATCGACCTTCCTGAATGCAAAATCGGAGACGTTATTATTGTTTTTGGAACTGGAGCGTATAACTATTCTATGTCATCAAATTATAATCGATATTGTCGACCCGCCATGGTTTTAATTGATAATGATCAAGCCAAACCCATTGTTTTACGTGAAACATATTCAGATTTAACTCGTTTAGATATACCTTTAAGTGGGTAAAATCTAGTATATTTAAGGGGTTTTTGAACTATGGTGTTTAATGATATTTTCTTTTTTTTCAAACCCATTTTAATTGGATTAGATATTTTCTTGGTCTATTTGCTGGTATACAGTATTTTGACATGGCTAAAAGGAACTCATGCCTTTGATTTAATTAAAGGGTTGCTTGTTATTTTTATTTTTTTCTTTATTAGCACAATTCTTGAACTTGATACATTAAAATGGATAATTGAAAAATTTACCGCCGTTTCTATTATTATTGTGATTATAATTTTTCAACCCGAACTTCGCCGTTTTCTTGAACGAATTGGATCTAGTGGAGAATTTTTTCCGATGTCAAAAAAACTTTCTGAAACACAAGCTACTTCCACAATTCGTCAATTACTTAAATCTGCTAAATTTTTATCTCAAGAAAAAATTGGAGCCATTATTGCCATTGAACGATTATCATCTTTGTCAGAATATATTGAAGCTGGAGTTCATGTTAATAGTGATTTAAATTCAGAACTCTTGTCGTCCTTGTTATGGCCAGGATCTCCCACGCATGACGGAGCCATTATTATTAGAAATGGAAACATTGATGCTGCAGGATGTTTTTTACCCCTAACTGATAGTAAATTGATTGATCGTCGTCTGGGAACTCGTCATAGAGCTGCACTGGGCTTATCTGAAGTCAGCGATGCCTTTGTGATTATTGTTTCTGAAGAAAATGGTGTTATTTCGATTGCAGAAGAAGGTGTTTTAACTCGATTTCTTACAATTGAAGCGCTAGAAACACGTTTATTTACAGTCTTTTCTAGAAAAGAATCCCACTTTTCTTTTTCTCCATTTGCCTTTATTGTAAGGTGGTTAAAATTAACAAAATTTAAAATTAACCGTTAAAGTATCATGTCAAAGCGATTTATTTCACATTTGAAAACACTCAAACAACATCATACTCCAATCAGTATGCTGACAGCTTATGACTTTATTACAGCATCATGTTTAGCTGAATGTAATATTGATGCCATTTTAGTTGGTGATTCATTGGGCAATATGTTTTCTGGCTACTCAACAACCACACCAGTTACCGTTGATGAGATGATTTATCATACTAAAGCAGTCCGAAAAGGAGCTCCTAATAGTTTAATTATTGTTGATATGCCGTTTATGAGCTATCGAATAAGCCCAAGAGATAGCAAAATAAATGCAACAAAAATAATGCAAGAAACAGGAGCTAATGCCATCAAATGCGAAGTTAATAGTGATCAAGATATTGACACCATAAACATGCTGATTCAAGCAGGCATCCCTGTGATGAGTCATATTGGACTGACCCCTCAATTTGTAGAGCAATTTGGTGGGTTTAAAAAGCAAGGCCAATCCAAGCCGGATCAAGATACTTTAATTGAACAAGCCAAATCTCTTGAAGCCGTTGGATCGTTTGCCATAGTTTTAGAAGTTATTCCAGACCATCTTGCAAAAACAATTACAGACTCTTTAAGCATTCCAACAATTGGTATTGGCTCTGGAGCACATTGCGATGGCTTTGTATTTGTAATTAATGATGTGCTAGGGTTAAATTGTGCTAAATCACCTTCTTTTAGCAAGCAATATGATTCATTTTATAATCGAATGAAACAGGCCGTGAGCACCTTTAAAGGTGATGTTCAAAAAAAAACTATTATTCCTGAAAAAGACTAAGTTTAACTGGTTAATCTAATTTTTGACGCAATATGATCTAGTTCATCAATGTTTGCTAGA
>JAYOLY010000002.1:0-14206 GCA_038120575.1 Rickettsiales bacterium | reverse complement strand
TAAGAACGAGTATCTTCGCCCCCGTGCGTCCATTCAGGAACTAAATGTTTAGGGTCTTGAATATTTTTAAGCATATCTACAAGCGGATAACTATAATTTAATTCTTTTTCCATAATAGTTTTAGTAATCAGTATAATTTCTGCCTTATTGTTTTCAATGGTATTTTGTAAAATTCTATCGATACTTAATTTTTCAGTTGAAAAAACCATCGAGACTTTTTCCAACACACCAGGTTGATTATCGACAATTAAACGTAAGTAATAGCAATGTTTAGTTTCTTCAAATGGCAAAATCTCAGCGGATTGGAATATTAACTCTAAATTTCGATAAGATACGTTGTTAGTATGATCAAAGCAAATGTCTATAATATCAGACACAACGGCCGACCCTGTTGGAGATCCTCCAGCACCTTTACCTAATAACATTGATTCACCTACATAATTTCCAACAACATAGGTTGCATTAAACTCGTTTTCAACAGAAGCCAATGGGTGGGCCATTGGAACACATGCCGGATAAACAGCGAATGAAAATAAATTATTTTCTAGGCGCTTTCCTCTTGCGATTAACTTAATTTTATAGCCTAATTGAATAGCATAATTAATATCGCTTAATGTTATTGCTTCTATGCCTTCATAAAAAATATCTTCTAACTGGAGATCAACTTTAAATGCCACCGCTGCCAAAATGACAAGTTTATATGCCGCATCTAAACCACTGATATCCATTGTTGGATCAGCTTCTGCCAAGCCTAACTCTTGAGCTTTTTTCAAAATAATATCGAAATCTTGTTTTTCTTGTTCAATTTTAGTCAAAATGTAATTGGTTGTGCCATTTAAAATACCTTCCAATATATTAATTTTGTTGGCTGCAAATCCAACTTTTAATGATCTAATTATTGGTATTCCTCCACCCACAGCAGCTTCAAAGAAAATATCGACACCATTTTCTTTTGCTAGTTTAAAAAAAGTAGATTTGTGCTTTGCTATGACTTCTTTATTAGCCGTAACAACAGATTTTTTATTTTTTAGTGCTTCAGAAATAAATTCAAAGGCAGGATGCTCTCCTCCCATGACTTCAACAATAATATCTATGGCAGGATCGGTAATGACAGACATAACGTCAGTTGTTAAATGAATATCAGAACTTATTTTGGATTGATATTTTTCTATATTTCTTACCGCAATCGATTTAATTGCAATTTTTTGACCAATTCTATCTGAAATAATGGATGTATTTTTCTGTAGTATGCTGTAAACTGCTTCTCCTACGTTTCCTAGGCCAATTAATCCGATGGTAATCATAAATTCCTCTTTATTACTTAATTATAGCTATTAGTGTAGCAACCTATTGGATTTTTTTTAAGTAATACTTCAACTGTTTTTGAACAACATTGTTGTGACGATTTTTTCTTTTATCTATCTTCATGTACAATGAGATAACCAATGAAAAAATACAATTTAAAACTACATATTTCTAGTTCAGAGTCGATTGCTTTTTTGTTTAATACACAAGGTCAAATTCTTGCGAGACAAAATCAATCTTTTTCTTCTCAATATGACGATATTTATGGGCGAGTTTATGATCCCCTTGAAATAATCTATTCTGTTAGAAGCTCCATTCACGAACTGTTTCAACGTCCAGAGTGGAATATTAATCATATCGATTCTATTTCGATTATATGTCAATCATTTGGGATGGTCGTGTGGGAAAAAACAACAGGATTAGCTGTTAGTCCGTTGCTATACTATGATAAGGAACGCGTTAAATATCAGCTCAATCAATTTCATCATGGAAAAAAACTAGATTTATATCAAGATCAAATTCAACAACAGCTCTACCCTCATTGTCTCGCAATTCATCTAGCTTGGCTTAGACAATGTGATTCAGAAGTTGAAAAATTAATACAAAAAAAACAAGTTTGGGTGTCTGGTGTTGCATCATGGTTATTGTATAACCTTTCTGGGGTTGATGATGTGTCAACCGACTATTCTTCGGCTATGACCACGTATTTATTCGACACAAAAAAACTTGATTGGTCTTCATTTATGCTAGAAGAATTTAATATTCCTAAACACATACTACCAACATGCAAACCGTCATTCTCTCAATTTGGTGTCACTAAAGGGTTCATTCCTCTCCCTGATGGCATCCCTATTAACTCGATGATTACAGATCATGCATCACGCTGGAATTATTTAATTCAACCTGAATTTGGAGATATAGATATTTGCTTTACTAAGCATAATATTAAAATCACTGTAAATGTCGGTCATGACAAAGATTTTATCGATAAAATTAAGACAACCACACTTTTACCCAACAAAAAGACTACTTATTTGGCTTTGGAACATTATATTCCTTACCTAAGTTGGCCCGAATCGGTTATTCAAGGCTCGTTGAAGGAGTTTTTACAGACAACACTAACGGAGCCTCGACCTTCATCACGAAAACTGTTTATTATTCCAGCCAAAACAAATATTACGTCGCAAGAAAGCAGTGTTCATCTTATAGGACTCAATAATGATGTGACATCAAGTGATATAGCTGAAGCTTACTTAGAAGCATTATTTTACAATATAAAATATGACTTGCATTTAATAGAAAAAACATATGATCTACCCCTTAAGCATGTTTTAGTTACAAGTGATTATGATGTTTCAGACTTATTTTTAGAAAACTTTTCTAATACATTGCAAATGCCTTTTTCTTTTGCAAAAAAAGTTGATCTTGAAGTTTTTGCATCTTTTTTTCAACATCACTCAGCACTCACGGCTAAAGATCGATCCAAATTGTTAAAACACTTTCCTGATATGCTTCAACATATTGTTCCAAGTACAGATCCGATTAGCACTTTTGCAGCATTTAATACATGGGTAACAACTCAAACCCAATATGGCAGCCTAACTACTATATAAATTTAACTTGGCAATAGTTTTATTTTTGATTACAGTATGACCATGAAAAAATCGTTTTATTTGAGTTTAAATTTATCAATTGATCCCTTTTCTTTTTGCATTTCAACTGACCAAACCGTATTGTTTGAAAAAAAAATACACGGAGATTATTCTTTTACTGAAAACATTATTTATGATATTGAAAATGCATGTAAAAGTAATCACCTTTCTTTAACAGATTGTAAGGCAATTTCAGTTGTTAATGGCCCTGGTTCATATACTGGAACTCGGATAGCTATTTCAACTGTGAATACACTGGCTCAAGTTCTGCACTGCCCTATTACTGACTTTGATAGCTTAGATAGTATTTCTGAATCCTGCAAACCATTTAATGACTGTTTAATTGTTGCAATACACAGTAGAAAAAACGACATAACATTTGCTTTATATTCCTCAGCTGGAAAACAATTTAGAATGAGTCATAATCAGGTTGTTTCAACAGAACAGTTTTTATCTTTTTTAAAAAAATTCAATCACCCTATCACTCTTGCTGGACCACTTAAGGTTCCATTTCTTAAAGACTGCTCTGCTATTTCAACTGTTTCAGCACTTTACAAATCTATTGATACGACGGTTTTAACACCTAGTTCATTGCCTCAAAAGCAACATTCTTCTTCTTTATATCTCAAACCAATCTATTTACATAACGCCGTGTAAGTTAACTAGGTTTAAATTGTTTAAAGCTTGTATTAACACTATTAACATACGGTGTATACCACGCTTATTATCAGTTTCAAATGGGGTCTGTTATAGTTGACTTAATGGAAAAAAAGAAGCTCAAACCGATCTCAGCCTTACCCATATTAAGCACTGTAGGAACTGTGTTCTTTGTTGGACTCATTGTAGACTGCATACATCAGCATGAGCTTAATAAAGTTATTCAAGCACACTCATAATCGAGTTACATTAATCGTATTAATTAGTTTAGTATTAATAGCTATGCTGACAAACAGCATAGCTATGTTTTTTTTGATGTCTCTGCACTTCACCTCATTCAAAACATCCCTTTATGTGTATTTAAATGGCTGACATCGTTTGATTGTCCTGGATGTGGGATGACCAGGGCATTTTTATATCTGAGTCAATTTCAATTCATTGAAGCGTTTAAATCAAATATTTTTTCAATTCCTCTATTTTTAGCGATGATATTGACTTTATATTTCAAAAACGTTCCAACAATTTTATCTAACAAAATCTTTAGTGTAGGGTGTTTAATTGTTGTTCTACTACATTGGCTAGTGAAGTCGATTATTTGAACTTAATAATTTCAATTTGAACTCTTCTTTCAAACGTATTATATTTTTTATGTTTTAAAATAAATTTTTTAGGGTAAAAAACACTATGTTTTCAGTTTTGAATCGCTTTGTTTTCATGCTTTTGGTTGTCGTTATTTGCACATCTGCACCATCTGCAACTATGAGTTTAAATTCTATTCTCAAAGACACCCCTACCACTCGAACCATTGGTATGGGAAATGCCTTCACTGGTGTTGCTGAAGCAGAAAGTGCAATATTTTTTAATCCTGCGGGACTAGCCATTCCCGGAGGCTCTTACACAATTCAACAACTTGATTACGACAAAATTAATTATGAAACATATTATGGAAACTTCATATACGCCTCCCCTTTTGGATTTTCTAATATCCAATTAAAAGATTATGCTGGCAATTCAGCAGCTGTAAATGTGATTGCCTATGGTAGACAAGGTCAAAATGGAATTAGTTGGGGATTGAACCATAAATCTATCACTGGTGTTATTGATTCCAACTCTATCGATGGCTGGAGTTCAGATTTTGGTTTATTGGTCAATCTGACGCAATCATTGACAATCGGCTTTACTGCAAAAGACTTCTATCAAAAAAATCTCGACGTTCCAACAACATTTTCAACAGGATTTTCCTGGCTACTTTTTGATGACAAGCTTCGCTTAGCTCAAGATGTTTATCTTAAAAATGATGATCGCTTATCGCTTCATAGTCGAGCTGGTATGGAACTGAATATCACTGATGGATTAGTTTTAAGAAGTGGTGTACATAAAAAAACGCTCTACACAGGCGCAAATATTTCAACACGGTTTGGTCAATTTGATTTTGGAATCATCAAAGATGTTGACGCTAATTCAGAAACACTCTACAGCTTGGCTTATCAATTTGGAAAAGGAGCGATTCCAACAAATTATCGTCGTCGTAAAAGTCTTTTTAAGCCATCTTCTTATGCGTCATTTAGTATTGGATCGAACTTAATTAATGGCCAATCGAGTTCTAGTTTATTTGGTGGAAATAAATTGGGCAGTAACGACTTGTTGTCTTTAATAAATTTTGCTAATAAAGATGCATCTTGCAAAGGCTATATTATACGTATCAGCAGACTGGGCACATCACTGTCCTCAATTGGTTTGATTGAAGAAATTCGAAAAGAATTAGCTAAAGGAAAAAAGAAAGGAAAGAAAATTTATGCATATATTGAAAGTGATGCTGGATTATCTGAATATTATTTAGCCTCTATTGCAGATATGATATTTCTTCCTCAGTTAGGTAGCATACAAAACATTGGAATTCATTATGAAATTACACAGGCAACTAAACTTCTTGAAAATTTTGGATTGAAATCCAACACCATATCAAGTGGTCGGTTTAAGGCGTCCAATAGGCTTTTTTCAGAGCCATCTGATGAACTTGATATTGCAAAAGTTGAAGATTTAGTTGATTCCTTGTTTAGTACAGTCATTTCGACGATTATGAAAGATAGAGATTTAAGCCAAGAAGCCATTGATTATATTTCAAAAGGTGGTGTTATCAATGCAGATGAAGCACTTGTTCTTGGATTAGTAGACCAACTCAGCTATTGGTCTGATGTACACACATTGATTGAAGCTGTTGATGAACAATTCAAAGAAGATCCTCTTGATTCATTTATTCCCTACAGAACAAATAATGTTTTTGATTTTAACAAGATTGCCGTTGTTGAAATTGACGGTGCTATTGGTCTTGGATACAATCTATCTGATATGTTCTTCGGCAATAATTCGACAGGAGCTGACGAGTTCGATCAAATTGTCGAATATTTAAAAGAGTCCATATTTATTAAAGGTGTTATTTTGCGTGTTAATTCCCCAGGGGGTGGTGTACTGGCCTCAGATCGCATATATCATTCTATTCAACAGTTGAAACAAGCTGGAAAAACAGTCTACACATCAATGGGCAATATTGCTGCCTCTGGAGGCTATTACGTGTCGGTTAATTCTGACAAAATTTTTGCAAATCCATCTACTATTACAGGAAGTATAGGCGTGATTAGTTCGTTTATTTCCTCTGAATTTCTTGAAAAGGAAATGGGAATCACAAAAACACCTATTAAAACAGGTGACTTTATGGATTTATACTCTACATCCAAAGCCCTGGATGACGAAAAGCGACAATTATTACAACAAAATAGCGATTTTTATTATGAAAAATTTGTCGAAAAAGTAAAATCTAACCGCCAAATGACTCAAGATGAAGTCTATGATATATCGCAAGGTCAGGTTTTTACTGGAAATCAAGCTGTTGAATTCAATATTGTAGATCAACTAGGTGGGTTTTATGATGTAGTCGATGACTTATCGTCGGAACTTGATATTTCTGAGCCTCAACTTGTCTATTTTCGGAAAAAAGGAAATTTATTCAGTCAAAGTTCGTTGGAATCAAGATTTAAAACAACACTTCTATCTAAATTAACACAACCTATATTTTCAACAACTAGCTATTTGATTAAATCGTTAATGCCTCGTTCGGACTTTCAATTTAAAAGTTTAATTCAATAAGTTATAAAATAAATAAATACGCCTAATCCAATTGCTGAACCAATGACAATCCAGATTAGAAAATTTATAAAAAAATATTGTTGTTTTTTTTCATTGTTTTGTCGTATTTTTTGGAGTGCTTTTTTCTCATATTGATCTAGTTTAAGATCTTGTTTTTGAATTGGATCCATTGTTCTACCCCTTTACTAAAAATGGTTTTATTTGTTTTCTCGGTAGTCCTGAAGACTTTTTTATGCGTATTTTCTTCCATTTCACAGCTGAAAAATCGCAATTTTTAAATGTGCAGTTTTTAAATGTAACCGTGTCAAATGTTGATTTTGAAAAATTTACGTTTTCAAACACACAATTTCTAAATTCGGACTGCGTTATTTTTGTTGAAGTTATATCGGATTGTTTTATTGAACAAAATTCAAATCGACTCGCTTCAATTGTTGAATTATAAAACGAAACAAAATCTTTTTTAACGTTAAAAAACGAGACGTCTTTTATTTGAGATAGTTTTAAATGAACTTTTTTTAATGTTACATTTTTGAATTGTGACTCTTGAACAATTAAATAGTTTAAATTTTCATTTTGAATACCGATATCTTCAAACACAATATTTTTGAAAGCGGTTTTATTTTGAATGGCTTTTTTCCAATCCGAAAAAGAGGTAATGGCTCCTTTTTGAGACAATTGAGTATTATCTTCTAAATTAGAAAAAATAAAAAAAGCATTATCAACATGTGCTTGTTCAAAATCAGTATCTTCAATAGTGGCATTAAAAAATGTTGTGTTATTTAAATTAGCCCCCTCAACTATAACATGGTCTAGAGTGGCATTATTAAAATTACTGTGTTTCAAATTTGAATATGAAAAATCTGTTCCAATATGGCTGACAGACTTAAAATGAGCCTGTGCTAAATTTAAATTGCTTAATGTAGATCCAATAAAATAAATATCTTTTGATGCCAAATGAATGTTATTTAACCCTGTAACCTTATCGAAAAGACAGTGTTTAAAATAGACATTGTCTAAATACAATGTTTTAAAGTCACTAGCATCAAAAACAATATATTTAAATGTTGTATTAACAGCAGATGATAGTGAAAATGGGTTTTTTATATATTGTTTTTGAAGAGTTGTATCGATTAAATACGGGCTTTTTACTGACTCCTCTAGCTGAGCCATTGTTTGAGAAATTATTAAGCTTAAAAAAATCAATACATGACCTATTTTTTTCATTTTTGTTTGTTTTTGCCAACAATTTGACAGTTTATTCATATCATATTACATTATCACTCCATGAAAAATATATGCTCTTTTTTGTTTTTATTAACTTTTTTATTGTATTCTCCTTTAAAACCTCTTGCTGAAAGTTCGTTTTCATATTCGTTCAAACCATCATCTCAAGAAAATTACTTTAAAAAAACTATCTCCAGACCTAATAAAGTGTATAGCTTTGCTAGACAGTTTAATTTATCACCGGCTGATCAAGACATTGCTTTGGCTGCACTAGATTCAGAATTTCAAACAAAACGATTTTTTAGTGCATCGATTCCAGATTCTATTCTTGAAGAATTTGACACCTCGCTAAACAACGAACCATCGTTGTCTGTTGAACAAATTCAAGCAAACTTAAATGTCCATATTGCAGCACCTATTTTGGGTTTTTTAAATCAAAATAGCACAAAAAAAGAGCAACTATTATCTCAACTAGATGACAACACATTGTCTCTTGTTTCGACAAAAGGTAAATCTATTGATGTTACAGTCAAAGACATCAAGCGATTTATGAACTCGTCTTTTTTTTATTTTCCTTACATTGACAATGCCTCTTTAAAAAAAGAGATTTTTACGTATAAGAATTCTGATAATGAAAAAGTAAAAAAGAAACGCTTTACATACAAACTTTCAGGTGGGCTTATTTGGTTTCAGTTGAAAGTAGATCAATCTGGGCAATACTTTTTTGAAAATATAGATATTTTAACCCAGTCTCAAACGTCGGTGGAAACAGTGGATATAGATGATTCAGATAAGTCAACTGTAGCCAAACTTAAAGAAAGATCGTGGGGCTATCATGCAAAACTTCTAGCCTACAAAACAAGTTTACTTAAATACTTTAGAGTTTATGGTGACATTTTGTCTCAAAATGGTCGCTATTTTGAACTAGATATTAGCAACACTCAAGGTGTGAAACGTGATGACTACTACTTTGGAATGGAAAATTTTGAAGATGAAAACGGGACAGTTTCTGAACCTGAAAAAGTGTCTTTGATCAGAGTGACAATGCTAAAAAATAAAGACAACAACACGACATCTATTAGAGGTGTTCACACATTGGGTTCTCTGGGCTCTATGCCATCTTGGGTGCTTGAAGATCCGAGACTTAACATTGAAGGATCCTTGGGGTTTGCTCGAGTTTCGAACTTCCAAATTAGTCCTTCAGATACAGACATTGGCCAACCCATAATTTCTAAGCCCATAACAAATGCGTTGTGTTTAAACTATAACGCTCAATATAATTTAGTTGAATTCACTAATACATCTCAATTTTTTATAACACTTGATGGTTTTCTTGGAATGACAGAATCGGAAAGTTCGTTGTTTGCATCAATTTTTATTGGGGTTACAAAAAAATATTGGTACAGAAGTATTAATACGGGTTTAAATGTAGCTTTTGGCGAAACAAATGTCATTTTTAATCCTACAAATAGTTTCTATGATTCGTTCAAACTTCGTAACCAATCTTTAAAACTGACAGCATCATTTGAAAAACTCATTACATCAGATATATCGATTACAACAGAATTCACTCAAAACATTCCACTATCATCTCCGACTGCCTCTGGTTCAGGTAAATGGACGTCTTTTTCAACAAAAGCATCATCCAGTCATTTAGACTTTTCAGCTTTATCGATAGCTGTAAGATATTTTATGTAGTTGTACGTTTTAACCACACGATTAATTTAATTAGAACATTGCTTAATTATGTAGAATTTTTTTTGATTTTATAGTAAAATTCAAATATGAATAATAAAATTTTAATTACTTTAATTGCTTTTTTTATAAGTTCTTCTTTAATTTATGGAAATCTTCCACAATCAAAAGAAGCCAATTTAATTGAACAGACATCACCTCGTGAAGTTGTCATGGAAGCAGTAGGTGTTTACAACTCAAAAAAATTCAATAAAAAAAGTGATGTTAGAAAAAACGGATTCTCAAACGCAAGTCTAGATGCAAAACGAGCTGCCATTCATTATTTACTATACAATGGTACAGATCCAATTATTTCAAATAAAGACGAAAAAGACAGATTTTCTGAAATTGAAAATGACTTTTTTGACGCCTCAAGAATTCAATCATTTGTTACTTACACAGACCCAAAATCAAAAAAAATCACATTAGGCAGAGGAAGAGGCCTTAAAGTTGTTTTAAATCTAAAAGTAAACAAAGCTGCAGTTGTTAGCTATTTAGAAGACAATGCTGTTATATTTTCTAAAGACGAATTAACAGAAATTTTAGGGTATCCATTTATAATGGTTATTCCTCAAAGTAAAACAGATCAAACACCACTGGAGGTTTTAGCTGCAGATGATAAGGCGAAACATGCAGCAGGTGTCATTGAAAGCTATTTAACAAACACATCTTATGATGTAGTTGTTCCTAGTCAAACATCAGAATTAAATGCATTAATTAGCGATGTTTTATCCGTCTCTAATTCAGTATCAGATTCAACTTATGAACTTGCATTATCAATCGGTTCTGATATCTATCTGGACTACTCTATTACATTTGTAGATGGCGCATATTCAACAAAACAAGCGGCAATCACCATTCGTGCTTTTGAAACCACAACAGGACGTCTATTGGGCTCTGAAACAGGATACTCCAAGTCTAGAGAAGGTCAGGATTATGTATCGATTGAAGAAGCTACATTAAGTGCATTAGGAAACGTTCTAACGCGTGTTTTAAATTATTGGGAAGCTGATTTGTCTAAGGGTACTCAGTACAAAGTGATTGCACAAATTGATTCTACATCAATGTCTAATGACGACATTTTATTATTGCAAGAAAATTTCTTCAAAATATTAGAACAATACTCAAATTGGACAAAAGAAAATATTGTTACAACGCGAACAATGGACGTATTGGTTTGGGCGGATCCACAAGATTATGCTAAAGCTAGATTGCTGACCAGTGCATTGTTGAAAGATTTTAAACAAAATTTAAAGCAATTTGATTTTGAACTCATTAATCAAAATCGAAAATTGATTATGTTTACAATCAAAAAATAATTTTTTGATTTCCATTATCCGATTTTTTTTGTTTTGTTTATTCATTAT
Organism: Rickettsiales bacterium; assembly: GCA_038120575.1. Classification (GTDB taxonomy): domain Bacteria; phylum Margulisbacteria; class Marinamargulisbacteria. The sequence goes on along the minus strand of JAYOLY010000002.1, from coordinate 3,123 downwards.
GATGTCAATTCACGCATCACCGCGTTGGATCGATTATGATATTGTAGAAACCAATCCATTTTCCTCAAACATTTTTACACAGGGTCTACATTTAGATGATACAATTTTATATAGTAGCTCGGGGTTATATGAACACTCTTACATATCTGCTGTAACATTTCCTGAAATGACCCCCGTTGCAAGCAGAAAACTTGATAAACAATACTTTGCTGAAGGATTAACCATTATTGAAAACGAGCTATATCTTTGTACATGGAAATCGAAACGTTGTTTTGTGTATGACAAGGAATCGTTAAAACAAAAACAATCGTTTACGATCAAAAGTGAGGGGTGGGGACTGACCCATATTGGTGATAGCCTTATTTTAAGTGATGGTACAGACAAACTATATTTTATTAATCGTTTTAATTTTGAACTAGAAAAAACCTTGTCGGTGACAATTTCCAATAAGCCAACACGATATTTAAATGAACTTGAACACCACAATGGATATATTTATGCAAATATATGGGGATCGCCCTATATTGTGCTTATTCATTCAAAAACTGGTGTTGTAGACTATGTTATAGATGGATCTAGACTCATTCAAGACCAAAAACCGAACCTTGCAAAGGGACATGTATTAAATGGAATTACAGTTGACGCCAAACACAATCGCCTGCTTCTTACAGGTAAACGTTGGACAACACTGTATGCCATTTTGTTAGAGAAAACGCCAAACATTGCTTTAGAGATAGCCCATTAAAGATCATATCATTTTGAATTTACCTACTTTTTCGCTATGATATGTATATGAGACGAGTTTTATTATGGGTTGTTATATTATCTCTGACAGTGTTGTCAGTGGGTTGCAAGCAAAATAAAAATAATATCATCAGCAGTAGCCATTCAGAACGTCCTGTTTGGGTAGATCATGATTTTCTTGAAAATGAAGATAATTTATATTTTATATCGCATAAAACATATCTTGCAGAAAATAAAAATCTTTTAACAGAATTAGCAATCGAACACTTCAAAGCATATGTGTCTGACATTGCTGATCTTGTTTATAAAGATTCTGAAATGGTATTAAGCCCTGAAGAAAAAATGAACCTACAAGATTTTTTTATTAAAAAATCTGTATCAGATAATTCTAATGATGCGCTACGAATGGCAGAATTTTATTGGGAACAAGTTACTAATACGTCTGATGAATACAACTCGGACAATATTTATCAATTAAACTGTATGATTACCATCAAAAAAGATTTTTTTGAATCAAAACAAATTCGTGTCCTACATATGCAAGCCTTAACTGCAAAATTTGATAAAAATACAGAGTTATATACCTACTTAACTGCTCGAAAAGAGTTTTTAAAATCGTATTACAATTCTGCTAAAATTAAGAAAAAGCACTACTACCGTCATACTCAATAACACATTACAAAATGAGTTTGTACTTATAACGAGGATCGGGAATAGAACACTGATTTAGTTTTCCAAATAATTGATAGCGACAACGGGCAATGACATAATAGACACTGTCTCGGATAAATGTGGGCCACAGCAACCCTAGCCTTGCTAGCCACCCATAACCCCGACAATATGACAGAATTTTTAATGCTGCAGTAGATTTTGTATAAAACTGTTCGTCTGATGTTCCAAAATGAGTAATCAATGCAATTGAATTTAACAATGTTGGATCAAATGTATCGGAATAAGCTTGTAGAAAGGCTTGACTTGATTGTGATTGAAGTTGAAGGATTCTACATTGATCGTCTTTATCATGACGACAAACAAACATAATAGACCGATTACATAATACACAGATGCCATCATAGACAATGATGTGTTTACCGATAAGGTTGTCTTTATTCATAATGTATACAGTCTATCACAGCCCGATTGGGCTGTTTATCATTGTTTATTTTTTTGAGTTTAAATCTTCTAATTTTTGCATAAAAGACACTGCTTCTACTTCATCTGAAAGTTTTTTTAATTGCTCTAATTTAATTTCAGTATCTACTTCATCCATCAATGACATTATATCATTTTTAAAACTTTCTTTTTTTTGATCTTCAACACCAAATGCATCTATTTTGTCAAAAATATTAGATCGAAATTCATTTTTTATTTTTTCAAGCTTTAAATTAGCGTCAGATTTTAGGAAAGCCGCATTTAAGTCGACAGTACCTGATCTTAGGTTATCTAAACTTGTTTTGCAATAACTAGTTATTGCAGTCTTACTGTCTTTATTATGTAAACATAATCGAATATCTGTAAGTAAATTCTGACATTGATCATTTGCTTTTTCTATTTTTCCTCTATCCTGACCAGTTTCCTTGACTATTTTATTGATCACATGCAGTCCTAGTTTAAGCATTACTTTGTCTTGTTCTTCTTTATCTTTCGGTGTCAGTTGTCTATTATTTATTGAAAGATTATCTTTTAAGTTTTCGAGAACTTTTTTGACTTTAGACTCATAGTCAGGCCCAAAACCTAAAGATTTTCCGGATATTTTTGTATGTTTTATATCGTTAATTTTATTAAGAGCATCTGTAATAATAATTATATTTTCGCTGCGAATCTTCTCACTAGTTGTGATTGATTGAAGTTGGCGTGCTAATATTTTTGGATCTGTTGGTGGTGAACCCAATGACCCAGCACCTCTTGTCCCTCCTGCAGCTCCAATACCCGGTGGTTTTCCTGCCATAACTAACTCCTTTTTGTTTTATTTATTATTTATTAACGTAAAAATAAATAAAAACTTGCATTTTTTTTATTAAATATCATCTTTACTCTTACAGCATTACCCTTTTTTTCTAGTCATTAAACTTATAGGGGTGATTTTTGTTGTTATAGTTAATTATCGAACAAACCTGGAAAAAAATTTCACCTTTTTTTAATTTCATTACTGAATGTAAAATAATCTTAAACAAGAGACTATCTGATCTTGGCTTGTTGTTAAACTTTTTCTTTTTAGGTACACTTATATCGCTTTATACGGAAAGGTGTCCGAGTGGTTTAAGGAGCACGCCTGGAACGCGTGTATGGGGGCAACCTCATCGTGGGTTCGAATCCCACTCTTTCCGCCAGTCATACATAGTTTTGCAAACCACTTTTTTCAAGAGTTCGCAAAGTAGT
>JAYOLY010000001.1:55018-58273 GCA_038120575.1 Rickettsiales bacterium | reverse complement strand
GGCTGGCATAGCTCTAAAATCGCCATTATATTCTGGCAGATCTATGTAAACTTTTGACGGCATTTTACTTTTTCCAAGTGCAAATTGTTTAAATGCATTTTCAACTACACCAAGAGACTCTTTCATCGAGATTGTGTTGATGACATCTGATTCTGAAACAAAGGGAATTGTCATGATATGTGTTCTGCTAATTTATAATATATAGCTGCCGTTTCAATCCCTTTTTTATAGTTACTCACTCCAAAGCGTTCGTTTGGAGAGTGAATTCCATCATCAGGCAAATTGAAACCCATCATGACAGTATCTAATCCAAGACTATCTTTAAAATCAGCAATCACAGGAATCGAGCCACCTTCTCCGACAATTTTTGGTTCAACATGATAGGATTTCTTGAATGCTTCCTGAGCAAGTTTAAACGCTTTGCTTTCAATGTTGATCGAACATGGATTTGCAACATTAAGCTTTGTAAGTTTTGCTTGAACACCTTCAGGCTTAATCACCTGAATGTAGGCATTTAATTGTTCAAATATTTTTTCTGGATTTTGTTTTGAAACAAGTCTCATGCTTATCTTAGCCCTTGCTTTTGCTGGTATGATAGTTTTTGATCCTTCTTCAATAAAACCACCAACTATACCATTGCAATCTAGCGTGGGTTGAAACCATTTTCTCTCAGGAGTTGATTTTCCTTTCAAGCCAAATAAGGTATCAACACCAAGTTGATTTGCCAATTCAACATCATTTTCTTCTATGTGTGTTAATTGGTTTACCAATGAGTTTGATAGAGGTTCAACGTCATCATAAAAACCTGGTATTAAGACGTAATCATCTTCATTTTTAAGCTTACTAATTATTATAGATAATGCTTGAATTGGATTTTGAACAATCCCTCCTAATTGACCAGAGTGAAGATCTGCGTTTGGTCCAAACACGTCAAGCTCCGTGTACAACAGTCCTCTTAAACTACAACTAAGAGCAGGCTGCTTGTCTGCATACATAGGACTATCTGAAACAATGGCAACGTCAGCTTTAAATTTTTCCTTATTTTCTTTTAACACATCAGCTAAGTGTTCGCTTCCAATTTCTTCTTCACCTTCAATTAAGCATTTAATATTGACTGGGCATGACCCATATATACGTATCCACGATTCAATGGCTTTAAGATGACAAAATACCTGTCCCTTATCATCTGATACTCCCCTTGCATAAATGAATCCATCTCTTATTTCTGGTTTGAAGGGAGGTGATGTCCATAATGATATTGGATCTTCTGGCTGAACGTCATAATGACCGTAAATTAATAGTGTTGGTTTATCAGGTGATGATACAAATTCGGCATATACTATAGGATGTCCTTTGGTTTTTATTTGTTCAACATGAGTTGCACCAATTTTTTTTATAAACCCTTCTAAATATGTTGCACAATCCTGTACATTGTTTTTTTTATCAGGGTTTGTACTGACACTTTCGTGCGATAAAAATTCAAAAAGATCGGTGATGTTTTTATCTTCTTTTTGATTAATATCATGTATTACTTTGTTTAAACTATCATCCACAGATACATAGTACTCTATTTTTTCTCCTTTCAATAGCTATTTTGTTTAATTTTTTTTATTTTTGGGTACTTTTTTTAAGAGGTTTTTTATGACAAATCGAGTTGAAGCATTATCTCCAATGGGTGAACATCAAAAAAAACAACAATTTAACAAAAAAAATGAGTCTAAAAATGACTTCTTAAACCAATTCAATACACAACTAGATCAAGACTTATCTCTAGAGCAGATGATTAATTTTTTCATGAGTTCCTCTTTAAAAGGTCATTTAAATGAGATTTCTGAAGACAATAGCAACCCTTATAAATCAATTGTGAAAAATATTACAGATAAACTTTAATAGCAAAATGTTTGATTATCATGATATATTTTAATCATGTTCGATTTGTTGGTTTTAAATAAGTTAAAAAATCAGTCTAGTACTTTATCAGCTGTCATTGATAAGCAACCTATGAATCAATTAGATTACAACTTCATTATTACACTTAGAGAATCTATGGCTGTCGATGTATCTAGCATCATATTTTCTAATCATTTTTTAAGAGACACAGTTTCTTTATGGTATATTCTAAGGCTTGATCGAGATAAAATTGAACTGCTAGAAATTAAAGAATCTAATCATACAAGCGTGATTTTATATTTTCAGAACAATAGAATTTTTTTTAATGGAAAAGAACATAATGATTTACTTCGACATGACTTTAAAAAAAGACTTAGGTCTATTTTGATAGATCTTCATCAAAAAAAGTGTAAAGTGTATGAAGAAAAAATTTAATGTTGTTACATGCTGTTCAACAAAGTTTTATCTCTATTTTCTTATCAACGCTTCATATTAGATATTATTTCATCTCTTTAAGATTACTTATTATTGATATTATTTTTTTTCTTTATGATATTTTAGTCATTATTCCCAATGTTTTGACGTGGTATCGACATGCTCATCAACCATCAGAGTTTACTTATGGTGAAATTAGCTATTGGGGAATTAATAAGGCATTCAATGATATCCCAAAAACTAAATTAAATTCATTTTTAGACTTAGGCTCTGGTAAAGGTAAACTTGTTTTTTTCACAAGTTTAGTATTTAACATGAATACGATAGGTATTGAAATTAATAAAAGCTTTGTCAAATTTGCTAAATATTTGAAGCTTTTATTTAATGTCAACAATGCAGCTTTTATTCATACCAACATCACAAACTATACTTTACCTGATGTCGATGTTTATTTTTTTGCAGGAACATGTTTTTCTCAAGAAACTCTTAATCATATTAAACACCAATTACATCAAAAAACTCATCATTTCTACATTGTTTCAATTTCTAATCCATTTCAAAAAGAAGATTACAGAATTATGTCACATTACAACGTTCCTTGTTCATGGGGAGCTACATCTCTTTATCTTCAAGAACACTTCCCTGAAGAAGGAGTTTAATCTAGCGACAAGCATACTTACTTGATAAACTATTGCTATGATTACTTACCTAAGAATTAAAAACTTTATTACCATCTCAGAATGCAATATTGACTTTAATTCCAAATTTAATGTCATTACTGGAGAATCTGGAGCTGGAAAATCGATAATTTTTAATGCCATTAATCAACTTTTAGGCAAACCTAGCAATCAAAGTTTCATTAAAAATGGCGAAGATTTTTTTGAAATTGAAGGCATATTTAATTTTTCTCATACCGAGATTCTCTCTAAA
>JAYOLY010000001.1:0-55008 GCA_038120575.1 Rickettsiales bacterium | reverse complement strand
AAGATAATCCTCAACAATATTGTATTTACAGAAAAGTTGATAAACAAAAAAACATATTTAGAATCAATAATATTCCTGTTACATCGAAAGTCTTAAAAGAACTAGCTCCTTTTTTTGCTGTCATTGTGTCTCAACATCATCAACTTATGCTTGAAAAGCATCAGTATCTTTTAACCATTATTGATTCTTTTTTTGATTCAGACACGAAAACTTGCCTGGATTCTTATCACACTGAATATAAAGCTTATGCAAAACTCAAGCAGGACTTTAATACCTTTCAAAATAATACGCAACTAGACCAACAACTTGATTTTCTTGATTTTCAAATTAATGACATATCACAACATCATTTTGTTGAAAATGAAGATACTGAACTAGAAGATAAAAAAAAGGCACTGAAAGACCATAAAAAACATGTTGCGAGTTTTAATGCCATTCAAGATCAATGTGTAGCTGCAAAAAACAACCTTCAACGTTTAAATTCTGATCTTTCTGCTGTATCTGACTTACCCATATTTTCGACATATTTAGATCAATTATCTCCTATTGAAGACATTTTATCTGAGCTTGATCGAGATGTAGGGCTTCAACTGAATTCTTTTGATTCTCTTAACTCAATTGACATCGATCAACTTGAAGCAAGGTTAGATACAATGTTTAAAATTAAACTTAAATATAAAGTCAATTCAATTAATGACTTATTGGAGTTTAAACATAATCTTGTTAATAAAAAAGAGCAACTCCTTTCATACTCAACCCAACAAGAATCTTATATTCAAGAGTTAAATAAACTTAAAGAATCTCTTTGTTCAAAAGCCAAAATATTACATGACTGTCGTGTCACTATTGCGTCTAAATTAGAACAAGATATTGTCTCTGAAGCCAAACAATTATGCTTAGGTGATATTAATCTTGTACTTCAATGTCATTATGATGAGACTGAAATTGATTCTTCTGGAGCAACTCGAATTCAGTGTTTAATTAGACTCAACAAAGGAATGCCTCTTAAAGAACTATCAAAAGTTGCATCAGGGGGTGAGCTTTCAAGAATTTTGCTCGCTATTTATGCCGTTATTTCGTATCAAGCACCTCAAAGTTTATTTTTATTTGATGAAATAGACACGGGCGTTGGGGGGTTAACAGCAAATTATATAGGTCAAAAACTTCATCAGCTATCTGAATCTAAACAACTTATTTGCATCACTCATTTAGCTCAAATTGCCCAACACTCTCATCAACACATACTTGTTACCAAGCAACAGTCTTCGTCATCTTTTTCAATATTAGATGATAAGCATCAAACAATTGAACTTCATCGTATGATTGGCGGGGATATAATTACTGAAAAATTACTTATTAATTAATTTATTTTTTATTTTTTCAATGATATACTGAGGCTCTATGTGTGGAATTATTGGTTATGTTGGTGATAAAGATATCACATCTGTTTTATTAGTTGGGCTGGAAAGGCTAAGTTATCGCGGTTACGATTCATCAGGTATTGGAATTATTTCCAATGGAGAGCTGAGCTCATGGAAAAAATCTGGAAAAATTAGTGAATTAGGTAAAGTTCTAGACAACATGACATTGCATGCTGAACTAGGCATTGGTCACACCCGATGGGCAACACATGGTATTCCTAATGATGTTAATTCTCACCCGCATACAACGGATTCCAAAAATGTATGTGTTGTACACAATGGAATTATTGAAAATTATATTGAGCTTAAAAAAGAACTATCTGAAGATGGTTTTATTTTTCGCTCAGACACAGACACCGAAGTTATTGTTCATTTAATTGAAAAAAATCTAACAGATAATTTATTTTATTCTGTAAAGACATCCTTGCCAAAATTAGATGGTAGCTATGCTTTAGCTGTTATTTCTGAAAAATCTCCAAATGAAATGGTTGTAGCAAAAAAAGGGAGTCCTTTAATTATTGGTGTTGGTGAAGATGAAAATTTTATATCATCTGATATTAATGCGCTTCTACCCCACACAAAAAAATTAATTTATTTAGAAGATAATCAAATAGCAACGATTTCTAGATCTTCAATTAATGTATTTGATAATAAAGGAAAAAAAGTTCCTTTTGATATTCAAACTGTTGAGTGGTCTCCCTCTGATTCCGAAAAAGAAGGATATGAGCATTACATGCTTAAAGAAATCTTTGAACAGCCTAGTGTTATTCGTCGAATCCTATCCAAATATTTAACAGAGACTAATGATATTTCGTTTAACAAACTTAATGGATTCGATTTTAAAAATGTTTCGCGATTTTTAATTCAAGCGTGTGGAACATCTTGGCATGCTGGATTAATTGGAAAATATTTAATAGAGAAATACTCTAAAGTATTAACAGAAGTTGATATTTCATCTGAATTTAGATACCGGCAAATGATTTCTCATGGAAATGACGTCATTCTAGCTATTTCTCAGTCTGGCGAAACAGCAGATACATTGGCTGGAATTAGAGAAGCTAAAAGCCAGTTTTTTAGAGTTTTATCTTTTGTTAATGTAAAAAACAGCTCTATTGATAGAGAGTCTGATGGAGTTATATACAGTCATTCTGGCCAAGAAGTTGGCGTTGCCTCTACGAAAAATTTTTTAGCACAGCTTACAAGCATTTATTTATTTACAATATATTTTTCAAAAATTAATAAAGCTATTGATTCAAAGCAAGCTGTGGATATGATTCAGGAGCTAAAAAAAATTCCAGAATTTATCGAACGTATCCTAGCCAAAGCTGATGATATAAAAGCGATTGCAGATAAGTATTATTTAAGTAATCAGTTTTTATTTATTGGCCGAGGCATGAATTATCCATCTGCACTCGAAGGCGCCTTAAAACTTAAAGAAATTTCGTATATTCATGCAACAGGTTATGCTGCTGGAGAACTTAAACATGGCCCTATTGCTTTAATTGATTCAAAACTTCCGACTGTGTGTATTGCACCTGATTCACCAACATACGATAAAATGTTTTCTAATATACAAGAAGTAAAATCTAGAAAAGGAAAAACCATTGTTGTTGCCACTGAGGGCAATGAAGACATTAGTAAATATGCTGATGATATCATCTACATTCCGAAAACTCATGAAGACCTTACACCGCTACTTGTTGCTATCCCATTACAACTTTTATCTTACTACATTTCAATCAAACTAGATTGTGATGTAGATCAACCACGAAATCTTGCGAAGTCGGTGACGGTAGAGTAATCGTCTCTCCTCCTCTTTCTCAACTTCATATTCTACATTTTTTTATTTCATGATAACTTATACTAATGTCCTATATTCAACTTATGTTAAAGCAGTATATCAAACGACTTGTTTTTAAATATACATCATTTGGAAAGCCCCGTTATAATTTTGGAGTTGAACCTATCCAATTGACAACTATTATTAATACGATTGAAAAAGTTGCTTCAAGAAAATCTTCCTTTAATTTTTTTGAAATTGGTGTTGCAAGAGGTTTAACAACACGCTTTGTTGCAGAACATATCCGTAATCAACATTATAATTGTGACTATTATTGTATCGATACATTTTCGTCTTTTACTGCAAGTGACTTATTGCATGAAACTGAACAACGCGGAAAAACTAAACAAGAATTGATCGGGTTTAATTACAATGATTTTGAAACTTGGAAAAATAATTTTAAAGAATTTCCTTTCATTAAACCTATTCAATCTGATGCTAAGTCCTATAATTTTAATCAACACTCATGTATTGATATTGTTTTTTTAGATGTTGATTTATACAAACCTACACAGCATGTGTTGGCTGCTATTTCAGATTTGGTTCAAAGAGGATCTACTATAATCGTTGATGACGTTAAAGATAATAATAGCTGGGATGGTGCATATCAAGCGTTTATGGAACATGTCAATGCTCATGGTCTTTCATACTCGATCATTGGAAATAAATGTGGTGTTATTTCAATTTAAATATATATTTATTTTAGGTTTTATATGAGTTCATTTTCTATTGAACAAACACCGGGTTTATATTTAGCAAGTATATCTTGCGATACAGTAAGTCCGCCCCTACAACGAGCTTTTTTTTCTCCTAATCAACAAACTTGGGAAGAATGTGTTAGCACTACTCAAGAAATGTGTAAAAATGTTTTTGAAAATTTAATTACTATTTTTCCTAATCAATTAACACCAGACAAACAAGATACACTCAAAAAAGAGCTAAAGATTGATAATGACGCTACGTTGAAGATGATTGTTGTGATGCATTTTATTGTATTAAAAAATAAACACTGTTACGAAAAAACGAGAACAAATATTCAAACTATTGAACTAATGAAGAAAATAGACAGTGTATTGTTTACAAATGTTACTGAGAAAACTTTTGAGAAGCTTTACCTTCAAAAACTTAAGAAGTTTGATACGAGTGAAATAGATGAGAATATTAAAAGGTTCTCATTAGAATTAATAGTAAAATTTAAACTCAGATATATAAATCCAAAATCAAAAGCAGATTATTTTTATATTGGAAATTGTAAAGATGTAAGAAACTGTGTATTATATCTATCTTAAGGAATCATAGACACAATACAATAAACCTTACTGACCTTTTCTTATTTTTCTCTCTTTAATATACTGTTTACATGTCTACTGTGTTAAAGGATTCAGAATTTTGAACAATAATATTGTGTTAATTGGTATGATGGGCTCTGGAAAAACAACCATTGCTAGACAACTAGCGAAACAACTTGATTTAAAATGGGTTGATACAGACAAATTAATTGAATCGCAATCTGGGAAAACTATTTCAGACTTATTTTCTGTATCTGAACACTATTTTAGAACTTGGGAAAGCACGATGTGTAATGCTTTAAAAAACTATCAAAATACTATTATTTCAACTGGTGGAGGCATTATTTTAGATTCCAAAAACAGGGCTATTTTAACTCAGTTGGGCTTTGTTGTTTATCTTTCTGTATCTTTTGAAACAATTATCAACCGCTTAAAACATGATACCAAGCGTCCTTTATTACAACATGAAAATAGACAAACAATTCTTGAGGAGCTTTTAGTTCAGCGAGATCCGTTATACAATGAAATCGCAACGATTACACTGAACGTAGATTCGTTAACTGTTAATCAAATTGCGAACAAAATAATATCTTCGAGAGAGACTTTGCTATGACCATTAATCATATTGATGTTAATTTGCCAATTGGAAAATCGTACCCTATATTTATTCAGAGAGATAATTTAGAAGCCGTTGGATCACTTATTTCAAATCAGATTCCATCTAAGCGATTTATTATTATTTCTCATGAACAGATTTTTAACTTGTATGGTCATACTATCGTAAAACAACTTAATCATGCCAAGGTAGATCATTTTTTTGTTCCTGAAGGAGAATCATCTAAGTCAATGGAGTGTCTACAAACTCTTCTAAGCCAAATTTTGGAAAGTAAAGTGGAACGCCATGATTGCATCATAGCTCTTGGAGGTGGCGTAATTGGGGATCTAGCAGGTTTTGTTGCAAGTATTTGCTTGAGAGGCATTCACCTTGTTCATGTTCCGACAACATTACTAGCCCAAGTTGATTCATCCATTGGAGGTAAAACAGGTATAAACCATCCCACAGGTAAAAACCTTATTGGATCGTTTTATCAACCTCAATTGATTGTTATGGACCCTAATCTATTGGTTTCTTTACCTAAAGAAGAGATTCGATCTGGGTTTGCAGAAGTCATTAAATATGGTGTGATTTGTGATCCCAATTTATTTATGTTTCTTGAACAGCATAGTGATGATTTGAGGAATTATGATATGACGCAATACCATGAAAAATGGGATTATATTATCCAGCGTTCTGCACAAAATAAAGTTGATGTTGTTGCAAAAGATGAAAAAGAAGCTAATTTACGGGCTATTTTAAATTTTGGACATACCATTGGACATGGCTTAGAAGCTATTTTTGGAAATTATGACTTCAAACATGGAGAATGTGTTGCCTTTGGAATGATAGCGGCAACGTATATTGCAACACAAAAGCAGCATATTGAATCATCAGAAGCCGATCGAATTTACGACCTTATTGAGGCTTATAAGTTTAAAATGCACATTCCAACAATTAATTTAACCTCATTACATGAAAAGTTAAGTTTAGACAAAAAAATATCTAATGGAAAAATTCGTTTTATTCTTCCCACTAAAATTGGTAACGTTCTGCAAGATACTACTGTCTCAACGACACTGATTGATGAGAGCATTTCCTTTTTAGCGGATAAAATGCGATAATTTTTATATAATTTCAATGAGGTAGGTTCAATGACGTCAAATACATTATCAATTTTAGTTATCCATGGTCCAAATTTAAACAAGTTAGGGCAACGAGAGCCAGATGTTTATGGAACAGAAACACTTGATTCTATTAACGAACAAATCAGCGATTTTGGATCTAAAAACAATATGTCAATCGAGTTGTTTCAATCTAATCATGAAGGTGAAATTGTTGATAAACTTCATCAATCAGGTGAATTTAATGCTATTGTTATTAACCCAGCAGCTTACACACATACCTCTGTAGCCATTCGCGATGCCATTAGCAGCATCGACGGCCCTGTGATTGAGGTCCATTTATCAAATATTCATGCCAGAGAAGAATTTCGTCATAAGTCGCTATCAGCTCCTGTTTGTAAGGGGCAAATTTCTGGCTTTGGTGGGTTCGGCTATATTATGGCTTTGACTGCGATTAAAGAACGTTTCTAGATCTTACTTGTGCCTAAATCAACTTTAGAATCTGACCTTCATTTATTTACATCTGAATTTATAACATCAACAACCTTATTTAAAGAAAATAAGATTAATTTAAATTGGCTGATTGATGGTTCAGAGTTTTGGCCATCTTATCAAACGCTACATTTTGCTGGCAGCAACCTTACAACAACATATCTTAATTACTTTTTTGGAAAACACACCTTTTTTAAAAAACGTGCAATTGATTCAATTTGTATGCATTTGAAGCAAGGATATTTTTATCCCCTAAAAGAAAAAAATATATCTATTAATCAAAGTGCTTTAGATCTATTTTTTAAATTAATTTCTTCTCTGCTTTCAACACATTGGTCTATCATTCATTCTTGGTCTTACACCGAATTATTTTCTTATTTAACTCATTGTAGTTCTATATTTTTATCACATATCAATTTAAAGCAAGATTTTTACAGTAGCGACAAAGAAGAACAAAACACCTTTGGATTGCAGTCTTATAATGAATTAAGAGATCTGGTTATCAACAAAACACTTCCCTTTCATCATGTACTCTATTTAGTTATCAGAGCCAATTGGATTGATAATTATCTTTATAATCCATCTCGCTTTTTATTAAGTTTTTCAGAAGAAATTAATGATGTTTTGGATCAAAAAGAATGGGTTTCAGAATTAATTAATCATAATAAGTTGTTTTATTGGGAGTCTTTGCACAATGATTTAGTTGGTCCTCAACAAGTTTTTTTGTATGAATGTGACAATGCTGGAGAAGTTTTTTTTGATTTATTACTTATTGAATTATTATTAATTCATGGGCATAACGTTATTATGTCGTTAAAATCTAACCCCATTTTAAATGATATGACATTTTCAGATTTTGAATTACTTTTATCATCACCTTCTTTTATTCATTTAAAGCCATATTTAAAGTCAGGTCAATTACGGTATATTTCAAATAATACACAAGATGTCGTTTGTTTAATATATCTATATAGTGATGATTATAAAAAAGCCTATCAAGAAGCATCTATCCTTATTTTAAAAGGACAAGGCCATTTTGAGTCCTATCCTTTATATAAGATAAACATTAGACTAAAAACTCCTATACGTTACCATAAGAAGCATTTCTATTTATTTGGAATTAAATCATCACATACGCTTAAATCTGTACAATCCATGTACAACCATGCAAGTATGGGACAAATTATTTTATTGAATTCGCGTTAGTTTAAGAAAAATTCATAGCAAATTGTGTATTCGCCATAATTCATGATGTATTGCATTCTGTTTAAGACTCGATATTTTTTTAAATCAATTTTTTCACAAAGTTTTTTAAATTTTTTGTCGAGCATTTTATCTTCCATAGTAGATGTATATTCCCATTTAGACTGTTTTTTAAACATTTATTAAAAGTGAATTTAATATCCAGTAGTAGAAGATGATATATTTCTTGGATCTGATTTTCCTGTTAATTTGTTTTTGTTCAGCATGATACTTTGAGTAATTCCCAACGATTTTATTTTGATTTTATAACCTCTTTTTTCTAGTTCTTGAACTGTATTTTGGTTATGATGATCTTCCATCACAATAATGTCGGGATACCACTGATGATGAAATCTGGCTTCACTACTTGCTTGACCAATTCCCATTTCATGTTCAATCACATTAAATATAGTTTGAAAAACGGAGGTAATGATTGTGCTTCCCCCTGGACTTCCTGTAATCAGTAACGGTTTATTGTCTTTAAACACTAACGTAGGTGTCATAGAGCTTAACATTCGTTTTTCAGGGGCAATTTCATTTTTTTCATTTCCCAGTAATCCAAATCCATTGGGACTTCCAGGTTTCGCAACAAAGTCGTCCATTTCATTATTTAATATTATTCCCGTTTTACCTGCAATCATTCCATTTCCAAAAGCAAAATTTAATGTATATGTACAACTGACCATGTTCCCCTCTTTATCAATGACCGAAAAATGAGTTGTTTCCATACTTTCTGAGGTATCAAGAAGTTCTGGATGAAGGGTATCAACTGCAATAATATTTTTTGTTGAAATCGAATTTGCTATTGTGTCTGCATATGACTTACTTATTAATTTTGAAACAGGCACATCAACAAAATCTTCATCGCCAAGATAAGCGGCTCGATCTGCATAAACATATTTCATAGCTTCAACAATAGTGTGAATATAATCTGCAGAGTTATGCTCTAGGGTTTCAATATCTTTAGATTCTAAAATATTTAATAATTGAATAAGCGCAATTCCTCCCGAACTTGGAGGAGGCATACTGAAAATGTCGTACCGACTTTTGTATCGTCCAACTACAGGCTCTCTCCAAACAGGTTGATACCGTTTAAGATCAGTTTGTGTTATAAGCCCCTTCTTTTTTCTGAAATAATTAGCAAAATGTTTTGCAACATCTCCTTCATAAAAACCTTTTTGTCCATGTTCTTTTATAGAGTCTAAGGTTGTTGCTAAATGTTTCTGAACAATGATTTCCTTTGGTTCATAGCCACTTTTCTTTTTATCATAAAATAACCGTCTGAAATATTTATCTTGTGTCAAAACATCTGCTTTCTTTTTCAAAACATCATATTGATCTGAATCTATTTTAAACCCATTTTTTGCAAAATTGATTGCGTCTCTAAGTAATATTTCTCTTGGCAGTGTTCCAAATTTATTGTAAACGGCTTCTAACCCTGCAACTGTTCCGGGAACCCCTGCTGAAAAAATTGAAAATCGTGCTTTTGTATTATCAACATGTCCATCTTGATCGATAAATAATTCTTTATAGGCTTTCAAAGGAGCTTTTTCACGAAAATCAATTGTGGATACTTTTTTTGTTTCTTGATCATAAATCAGCATGAACCCTCCCCCACCAATGTTTCCTGCCCTAGGATGGGTTACGGCAAGCGTGTAAGCAACGGCAATGGCTGCATCAACTGCATTTCCGCCTTGCTTTAAAATATTAAGACCCACTTCTGATGCATACTCATCTTGAGAAGATACCATTCCATACTGAGCAGATACTTCAGTCGAATCTAGTACTGCAGTTGAATGACTTTGGCATATCCCCACAATAAACATCAGTAAAATAAAATATTTTATTTTATACATCATTTTTTTGTTTTTTTATTACGTTTTTATTATTTTTTAAACATAATGATATACTTATTATAAGATGTTAAACTTAAATGACAAATTATTTGATATTTTATCGCATAGCATTGATTGGGTTAAATATGCAGAAAGCAAAAATGGTGCATTAATTGTTTTAAATACACTAATTGTTATTAGACTTATTTTTTTAATGGATTCATTTAGTGGTATATCTCAATTTATTTTCTTTTTAGCTATTATTTGTTTTTCTTGTAGTATCATCATTTCATCAATTTCGTTTATACCTGTTATAAATTATGGTTCATTGAACACCTCAAAAACTCCTGTATCTACAACCGATAAACTGTATGATTTGCTTTTAAAAAAAGATGATTTAAATTATAGTCCTGAACAATGGTTAGACTTATATTGCAAGCAACATGAATACAAAGATTATGTAAGCACCAAAATGGACCTTATTTATGCAGAACAAATTCTTATTCAAAAGAAAATTCGATACAGAAAATATCAATTGTTTAATAAAAGCTTAATCATGTTAATTTTAGGGTTTTCCTTTTTATTAGTCAGTTCTATCTTTTTATTTGTTTAATTATTTTAAAGTTCTATATTTTTTATTGAATCTTGTTTTACCAGTTGCTTGATGAATTTATCATTCATTGATTTTTTTGCTAAATAAACTAATTCTATAGCGACACCTTTGCCTTTTTTAACTAGTCGAGATTGTATATCGATTTTATTTGCTAAAATTATAGCTTCTAAGTCGTCTATATCCTGGCTGCTATCTAGTAAAATGGACACGGAGTATTTTAATCGTCTCATGTGCTTGGTTATAAATAATCTGGATACTGTAAAATATATATATATCAACAACAAAATAATGGCAGCTTCAACGATAAAACCTAAACCAATCATAATTCCCAGTGCACCAATCACCCATAAAGAAGATGCTGTTGTTAGACCTGTTATCACTCGTTTTGATTGAAAAATTGCTCCAGCACCAATAAAACCTAAACCCGACACAATTTGAGCGGCCATTCGTGATGGGTCAGATAAGCCATCAAATGATGTTGACATGTAAGTGATTATTGTTGATCCTAAACAGATTAAAGCAAATGTTTTTACACCGGCAGGTTTGGCTCTATATTCTCGCTCTAAACCTAAGACAAAGCCAAAAATTAGAGCAACAGTGATTCGGTATACCAATACCCAATCGATATATTGAACTATAGAGTTAGACAAACTAGTTGTGAACATAATATTCAAATACCCTTTTTTGTTATATTTAAAACACTTAACCTAAACTATCGTTGTAACAACTCAATTTTATAGCCATCTGGATCTTCTACAAAAGCTAATAGCGTTGTGCCATGTTTCATGGGTCCAGGTGGTCTGACTATTTTGCCCTCTTGGGATTCAATAAACTTACATGTTTGATAAATGTCATCGACCCCAATGGCAATATGTCCATAAGCCGTCCCTAAGTCGTAATCTGTAGTATCCCAGTTATGTGTCAATTCAAGTACAGTATTATCTTTTTCTTCACCATAGCCCAAAAATGCAAGAGTAAATCGACCCGTTGGATAATCTTTTTTTCTTAGTAACGTCATTCCAAAAATAGTTTTATAAAAATTAATTGATGTGTCTAAATGTCTCACTCTTAACATCACATGCAACAATCTCATCAGATTACACCATTTCAATAAATTCTTTTTCAAGAATAGCATTTTTTTCATTAGACGAAATATTTATTGATTTATCGAGAAGTTGAATTGGGTATCTGATTACTTTAATTATAAGTTTGTAGGTTAATATAATGAATAAAATTAATCCTAATAAAATACTGGCGAAAAAGACATATGAAAAACTAGGTTGAACCCCATTATTTTGATTGGATAATAAAATAACCATTTTCCAACTTTTTCCAAAGTAGCTTGGAAAATCTCGAACAAAGGAATTAAATGTTTCATTTTTATAGTCAAAAGTAAATGTTGTTTTATTATTCTTCTCATATAAATTGATCGCAGTTTGAATAAATTTATCATTCAAATTTTCTTTTGAAATAGGCTTAATCGTCCCATCAATATCAGTATTAAATATCAACTCTCCAGGTTTAGCGACAACATTATTTTTTTCGTCTAATATTAACGCTGTTGCTGCATAATTTTCTATTTGACCATCCAAAAAACTGGAGACGTTCTGAAGTTCTATATCAACACCAAATACGCCAATAATTTTATTTTCTTTATCAATAACTGGGAATGATGCCGTGATACCTGGATATTTTTTAGTATGAAACACATAAAGATTTGTCCAAAATTGTTTTTTTGTCTTCAGAGCTCCAATAAACCAAGGCCTTTCACTTGGAACAAAAGTGCTAGGTTGACTCTCTTTAGAAATAATTTGACCTTGTTGATTTCTTTTGATTAATTCAACCTTGTTAGGGAAATCTTTTTTTTGCAATCTTGTTTCAGTAAACAGATCATTTTGTTTGGATACCATAACAAAATTTCCATCCATATCTGCAAAATAAAAATTACTTAACTGATGATGTGGTTTGATAAAATTGAGTGATGATCTTTCTATAAGATCAAGATTTTTAGATGACAAAATTCCTGATTGCATTAAATTAGCTGATGTTTCAGAAATCAGCATTGCCGGCATTAAAAAATTAAACGTTTTTTCAATAATTGTTTCACTCAGTTGAATAGCTATATGATTGGCCATGTCTTTAGAGTTAGTGGCACTATTGACCTGTTGAATGATGAAAATATATATAGAAAAAACAAAAAAAGACACAGTAATCAATGTCATTAATTGTTGTTTGATTTTAGTTGATTTTTTTTTCATAAACTTCAATTTTCCTCTTTTATAATTACAGTTTAACCTTTAAGATTACCAATGTGAATAAAAAAATACTTGTATCCTTCTTTTTTATTTTACTCATGGGATTATGTCTATGGAGTATCTCTTTTTTAGCTCAATTTTTTGTCTCTCCAGCCAAAGTTTTTAACCCAATTCCGGATCAGCAATGGCAAAGTTTGAATTCCAAACCTGAACGTCTAGCTAAAGGTGAAATGGAGTATAAACTTCGCTGCTATAAATGCCACGGTTACAGTGGAGAAGGTAATGACAAAGGGCCTAGCTTAATTGAAAGTTCATGGGTTCAGCAAAGCAGTTATAATGACGTTTATCGCGTTATTTTCGAAGGTCGTCCAGACATTGAAAAATATGGCTATGGCAAAAAACTTTTAATTGATGATTTGCAATCAATTACATTACATGTCAAAAAAATCAATTTAGACTATCATCAAAAACAACCTTAATTGTTGTGTAAATCGTTGTTTAACTGAATTAATTTTTTATTAGGTTTGCAAATAACTTTTCCAGATTTACTATCTTGGATGAACAATAAGAATGTTTTACCAGATAAGTCTTCACCCTTTACACAGTTATTCGGTTCAGTAACAATATCTCCGTTCAAATTAATCGGATTATTGTCATTATTATACAAAAAAATAGGCATAGCTGCAGTAATATATACACCAGCACCAATTGTGCACCCTGTTCCTAAAGAAATTCCGGTTCCAGAATTTGCACCTAACAAACATTGATCTCCGATTGAAATGACTGTTTTATTACCCCCTGAAAGAGTCCCCATAATAGAAGCGCCTCCTCCTATATCACTTTTTTCGCCGACAACAACCCCAGCAGATACACGACCTTCTACCATTGCGTGCCCAAGTGTTCCTGCGTTGAAATTGATATAACCAGCTGGCATTACTGTTGTACCTTCACCCAAATATGCCCCGAGTCGAACTTGGCTTCCTGCTGCAATTCTTACACCAGATGGAACATGGTAATTGATCATGTAAGGAAATTTGTCTACATGACTAACCACTAAAGGTTGATCTGACATGATATATTGCAATCGCACCGAATCAAGATCGTTTGGCAAGATAGGTCCTTTGTTTGTCCATGCAACATTTGTTAATATTCCAAATAAACCTTCAAGATTTATTTCATGTGGTTTTACTAGTCGCTTAGATATGAGATGAAGTTTTAAATAAGCCTCTTCTGCTGTTTGTATAGCTAGATTTAAATCATCTATGTAATAATATCCTTTTTTAATATCACAATATGATTGATTTTGTTGTGATATAGTTTTAAATGACGTTATATCTTCATCAAAAAAAGACTCTATCTCTTCAGCTAGATCAGAAAAAATATTTTTGGCACATGTCAACTGAACTGACTCTTTGATTACTTGAATGTGTGGATAATAAACATCTAATACACTATCTTTTTTCTCTCTTTTTATTCCTAATGCTAAAACTTTTAATGTCGTCATAATGCTCCTTTTAATTAGTCTAATAATTTTTTTAATAGGTTACAGTAGTCATTATATTGTTTTATGGTTACATATTCATTTTTTTGGTGTGCTTGAGATTGATTTCCTGGTCCAAAATTAAAGGCTGGGATGTTTAATTGCCCGAGTTGAGCAACATCTGTCCATGCCTGCTTAGCTTCAACAGGCTGATTAAATGTATTAATAATATTACTCAAAAAATCGCTTTCAACAATTTTTCCAGCATAAACGGAATCTTTAACTTCATATGATAAGGAATCTATTTTTAAGTCATCTAACAACTTGCCAATATAGCTAAGGGCATCTTTTTCTGTTGATTTTGGTGAAAACCTATAATTGATGTTGCATGTCCATGCACCTGGAATAGATGTTCTTCCTGCTTCGGACTGACTTTCAGTAATTTCAATGACATCATAAAAATCTACTCCGAATTGTGATACTTTTTTAGGTTTTATGTCGCTGATCTTTTTTATCAAAGGCAGTGATTTGTATAATGCATTTTCTCCATGCCATGGTCGAGCTGAATGACAAGCTTTGCCCAAAATAGATACAGATAGATGTAAACTTCCAACACACCCAATTTGAATTGTATTATCTGTAGGTTCTCCAACAATGGCACAATCAATTGTTTTTATGACATCAGGATAGGCTTTAATCAGTTCATGTAAACCGTTTTCAGTAAGTGCGGTTCGCTCTTCTTTTGTGTATAAAATTAAAACAATGTTGAATGTTTTGCATAATTGATCTTGATTTTCCAAAATAAAATCTATAAAAGCGGATACACCAGCTTTCATATCTGACGCTCCAGCGCCATATAGCTTACCGTCTTGTTGGTATGATTCAAAAAAATCTGGAACGACATCTAAATGACCCACAAGCCCAATAGTTTTTTTAGATTTATCAGTGCCATACAAAACTATTAATGAATCATTTTTAGTATATATCTTGTCAGGATTTGTTTCTTTTTTTAAAAGCGTTAACATAAACTGACTGATCTTCTTTTCTTGATATGTCGGTGATTCAATATTTAGAATTTGAGATAGCAGTTTAATAGTCATGGGTTTAGTGTATCTAAATCTAGACAATATGTCATGAATATTTTATTTTAAAATCAATGCTATGAAAAAAATATTAATCACTTTATTTCTATGTACTCTTACCTACTCATTTTCATATGCTGAAAAAATTGAATTAGATAACCTTAAAAAACTTTTTGATTCGTATCAATCTGAAAGAAAACCTGCTTCAAACAATTCTGATCCTGATACTTTTGATGATGACATAAAATCTTTAAAGAGAACCTCACTAGCATTTAACAAAGTAGCAGAAAAAGGAGTTGCTGCTGTTGTAAGTTTAAGTGTTTCTTCTAGTGATTATTATTCTAATAATTCAATGTTTGAGGATCCTTATTTTCGATATTTTTTTGATGTACCTCGCTATAAGTCACAAAAAAACGCAATAGGGTCTGGTGTTGTTATTTCAAAAGAAGGTTATGTGCTAACCAACCATCATGTTGTGCAATCTGCGACAAAAGTGCTGGTGACTTTATCAGATGGCAGAGAACTTGAAGCTAGCTTTATTGGAAGTGACCCAAAAACTGATCTAGCTTTGTTAAAAGTGAATGCTATGAATTTACCATTTGTTGAATTAGCTTCTTCAGATGATTTGACTGTTGGGGACTGGGCTATTGCAATAGGAAACCCTTTCGGACTTCAAAGTACAGTTACCGTTGGGATTATTTCTGCATTGGGACGATCTGGTGTTATTGATACCGATAATTATGCCTCATTTATTCAAACAGATGCAGCAATCAACCCAGGAAACTCTGGTGGTGCGCTCTTAAATATTGATGGACAATTGATTGGTATTAATACGGCTATTTTTTCTCAAAGTGGTGGCTACATGGGCATTGGATTTGCTGTTCCTGCTAGTACAGCCAAACGAGTTGTTGAAGATTTGCTTTCATATGGAAAAGTGAAACGTGGAATGCTGGGAGTTGCCATTCAACCTATTAATGATGAGATTATGAAAACATTCAATTTATCAAGCCGCTCAGGAGCTTTGGTAGTCGATGTAGAGCCCTATTCATCTGCGTCAAACGCTGGCATAGAAATTAATGATATTATTATTGAATTAAACAACAAACGCATTACAGATTACTTATCGTTAAGATCCATTATTTCTGAATTAAGAATTGGAGATAAAAGCATCATTAGAGTGCTTAGAAAGGGACGTGTCCTCGATCTTAAATTTGTGTTACTTGATGATCCTAAAAAAATCTCCAGTTCATCAAAAAACACCTATGACAAATTAGGTTTGTCCGTTGAACAAAATTCACTTGAGTTGCAGAAAAAACTTCGCCTGTTCACATCAAAGGGGCTTGTTATCAACGATGTTAAACCAGGAAGTGTGTCTGATAAAAGTCAACTTAGAAAGGGATATGTTATTCAAGAGGTTAATGGACGCCAAATTAAACATGTTGCCGAGTACAATAAAATTATTTCGGGCTCAGACATCATCTTACTAACATTAGATGTTGATGGTTATGACTATCAAGTGATGTTAAGGGTTAAATAATTACAGTCTAGATTTAAATGAGTCATAATTAAACTCATTTACACATTTTAGTTGTTTATCTTGACCATAAATGTAAATTTTTGGCAGTTCGATTCCGTTAAATGTAGTATTTTTTACCATAGTATATTGAGCCATATCGTTAAATACTAATTTTTGACCAACTTGTAGTGGTTGATCAAATGAATATTCTCCAATGATATCTCCAGACAAACAACTGATCCCTCCAATTCGGTAGACATATTTCCCTGATGTATTGTTTTCACCATTCTGAATAGTGGGTTGATATGGCATTTCTATAACATCTGGCATATGAGCAGTTGCAGACGTATCTACAATGGCAATAGCCATTTTATTTTGTACAATATCTAATATTTCTGTTACTAAATAACCCGTATTATAGACAACAGATTCACCTGGTTCTAAAATGACGGTTACATTATATTTTTTTTGAAATGCATTGATGTGATCACATAACACTGATATTTGATACCCACTTCGAGATACCATATGCCCTCCCCCAAAGTTGACCCATTTTATTTGAGGCAACATAAAAAAATCTTTAAATTTTTCTTCAGATTTTTCAATTAATCGCCCTAACGAGTCTTCATTATTTTGGCATAAAGCATGTATATGAAAGCCATCGACATGTTCTAAATTAATCGATTTTAAATCGTCAAGCAAAATCCCAAAACGAGAGCCTGGTGCACATGGACTATACAACGGATTTTCTACTTCAATATGTTCTGGATTTAGTCGTAAGTAAATGGATCTATTTTTTAATAATACTTGATCTTTATACTGTTGAAACTGATTAATGGAATTAAACACGATTGCACTGGCATAAGACGTTAGTTTATCAAAATCTTGTTTTTTATAACCTGGAGAATAAACATGTGTTTTCTTTCCAAATTCTTCAAAGGATAGTTTTGTTTCATTTAAAGATGAATTAGCTGTTCCATCCAAATATTGTCTGATTAATGGATAAGTGTGATAGCAAGAGTATGCTTTTGTGGCTAATAATATGTCGCAACCTGTTTGCTGTTTTACATATTGAAATTGTTCAAGATTTTTTAGTAATTGATTTTCATCAATAATGTATGATGGAGTTTCTACGTCGTTAAAGTTGATAGTCATAGTCGATTACTTTCCATGGTAGGCCATATTTAGCTAAATCACTCATAAATGGAATAGGATCACATTGCTCTACATTAATCGTACCTGGTGTGGTCCAAACATTTTCCAATATCATTTTAGCACCGATCATTGCAGGTACACCTGTTGTATATCCAACGGCTTGAGCTTGACAATCTTTGTATGCATCTTGATGTTCACAAATATTATAGATTAATTTTGTTCGTTTTTCCGACTTAATTGTGCCCTGAATAACACAGCCTATGCATGTTTTTCCTGTATAATTTTTTCCTAAATCAGATGGGTTTGGTAAAACTGCTTTTAAAAATTGTAACGGCACAATGGACTTGCCTTCATAATTGATAGCATCAATACGTGTCATTCCAACATTTTGTAGCACCTCTAAATGAGTGAGGTAACGTTGAGAAAACGTCATCCAAAAGCGAAGTTGTTTTATATTTGGAATATGTTTGGCTAAAGACTCTAGCTCTTCGTGATACATTAAATAGGCTGTTTTGTTTCCAACCTCAGGAAAAAAAATTTCCTTTTTTTCTGAAAGTGGATCTGTTTCTATCCATTGACCTTCTTTCCAATATTTTCCTCTTTGTGTGATTTCTCTTATATTAATTTCTGGATTAAAATTTGTTGCAAATGGATGACCATGATCGCCAGCATTGCAATCTATAATATCGATCGTATCAATCTCATCAAATAGTTCTTGTGCTGCATATGCTGAAAAGATATTAGTTACACCTGGATCAAATCCACACCCCAACAAGGCAATTAAACCTGCATTTTTGAAACGTTCATGATAGTCCCATTGCCATTTATAACAAAACTTAGCCTCATCCTTAGGTTCATAATTTGCAGTATCCATATAATGTACACCACAAGCTAGACAAGCCTCCATTATACTTAAATCTTGGTATGGCAATGCCATGTTTATGACAAGTTTTGGCTGAATAGTCTTAAGTAGTGATACAACTTGGTTTGTATCATCGGCATCACATTTATAGACTGATATTGAATTATTAAGATCTTGTTTTAGTTTTTCAAGCTTTGATAACGATCTAGAGGCTACATGAATATCACTGAATATATGTGGTAGTTGGAGGCATTTTTTTATAACAACTTGACCAGCTGATCCAGCACCAATAATTAAGATTTTATGCATAAGCGCTACCCTTATATAAAATATTTGCGTATTATGCATGAATTCGCTTGTTTTTTAAAGGATAATTAGTTCTTGATTATTTTTAGTCATCATTTATGTAGTATCGTAAATGGTTAAGATAATCCCATATAGAATCATTATAAGCAACTCAGAAAAATAAATTATTCATTATTTTAATTAAATTAAATTAATTTTTTTTTAAAATTTATGCAATTTTTTTTTTTTATTTTCGATAATTAAATAAATAAAACAACTTTAGGAGGAAAATTATGATGTATTTAATTGGTACGACTGTTCAAAATTCACAAAAAAAGGCTGTGACTTTTTTTCAAGGGGGTTTAAATGCAATAAAGAGAGCACAAGATGTGGCTTCTCGATTATTGTTTAGTGAAACTCCTAAATACAATGATTCTTCAATAATTAGAATTACTGAAGGAGCAACATGCCCAATTAGTATGGAAGAATTGCAAAATAGGAATCTTGACGACTTAATGGTGCCGTCTCCAAATCAACAACATTCCAAAAGTTATTATGAGATCACACCAAATGGAACTGTTGATGTAAGTTGTGCTATACCACAAAGTGAACTTTTGAAAATGGATAAAAATAGTAATTTACAAGGCAAATGTCCAGTTTCTCGGGAAAAAACTGATTGGACTTCATTGAACAAATTATCTGAAATGGATCTTACTTCTTACATTAAAACAACACAAGAGTCCTCTAGCATAGATAATCTTGTTCCAACTGATTCAAAATCAGGCGATTGCATTATTGAGAAAACTGTTAAAAAAATAGATAGTAAAGTAGATAAGTTTTATGCAGAAATAAATAAAAGCTTGGATGACTTTCATGAAAAAATAAATAAAAGCTTGGATGACTTTGGAGCAAAACATGCCGAAACAAAAGAACTAATTGCTGATATTATTGATTCAAAAACCTCAACTGATGAACGAATTTCCAAACTTGGCAGCCTATGCGACCATGCAATTAAAGGTATCTGTGAACCTCCTATTAACACTATTTTTGGATTATCCGCAGCTACATGGCACGTATGGGACGCAGCTACAATGAACGTATGTGACGAAGCTACAATGAAGAAATGGAACAAAGAAATAACCGGTGCAAAAGTACATTTAAATACAGCTGCAAAACACATTTTTAATAATGAAAATTTTGTTGAAGGTTTTGAAGATTGTGCAAGTAATTTAGTTAAATTTTTTAATGGTTAAACAAAATAGTGTAAAAAAAAATATGTTAATTGATTTATTTTTTTAAATATATCCAACATAAAAATGAATTATATATTGATTTTCATTAGAAGCTATTTAATATAAGATACACTCAATGTTATTTTTGGAATCATATTGAGTATTATTATTTTATATTAACTAGGAGATTTTTTAATGAAGACTATAGTTGTTTTACTTTTTATACTTTCGTTTTCTTTTAACTCTTTTTCGCAACTTGATTTAAATGTAGAAACAGGACTGGTATTTAGTGGATATAACTCGGTAAGAATTCCTGGGAATACAGGCACACGATTTTCATTATCTGAAGAACTGACATCTAAGCCTAGTGTTTTTTATCGGCTAAGATCAAGCTACTCTATTTCTGACAAACATCATTTAAGTATATTGTATGCCCCGCTGAGCCTATTTTCTTCAGGTGAACTTGATAGAGATCTAAACTTTAATGGAGAAACGTTTACAGCTAATAGCCAATTAGACTCATTATTTAAATTCAACTCTTATCGACTGACGTATCGCTATGACTTTATTCATAATGATAACTATCAGTTTGGTTTAGGACTTACTGGAAAAATTAGAGATGCAGAAATATCCATTGAAAGTAATGGCATTACTTCAAGCGAAAAAAACATTGGATTTGTTCCATTAATTAACTTTAATTTTTGGTGGATGATAAATAAAAATTATAGCATTTTATTCCAAGGTGATGCCCTAGCAGCTCCTCAAGGTCGTGCTGAAGATGTGTTACTTGCATTGCAATACAGAGCTTCAGATAGCATCACTTATAGCCTGGGTTACAGAGTTGTAGAAGGTGGGGCATCAAATGAGACTGTATATAACTTTGCGCTTATTCATTATCTTGTTTTTGGAATGAACTTAACATTCTAGATATAAATATGGTTTCTATTTTTAGTTAAACATTATTTGTTAAGTTGGAATGGTTGATATAATTTTTGAATTTTAATTGGTTTAATAAAAGAGGCATGAACCATAAAAAAATGGCTCCCCCGGTCGGATTCGAACCAACGACCCAGCGGTTAACAGCCGCTTGCTCTGCCACTGAGCTACAGGGGAACACAGTTAAAAATTATATTCATTGAATACAAAATTTGCAAGAGTTAATAATCTTTTTTTTGATATATTTTAAGTTTAAAATGACGTTTTTTTGTTTTTATTTTTTATAATAAAATTAACTTTAATTAACCCAAATGCAATAATGATAGAACTGAGATATATCATCAGATTAAACCCATCATACAAATCCATTAAAGACGTAATTTCTCCTAATAACTGACCAGATGATGCGAAAATATACATCAATGGCAATGTAGCCACAACGGATATTAATATAAAAATGCCAAGTTTCATGTAGGTAATACCACATGCACAATTAACCCAAAAAATGGGTGTAAGTAAACTTACTCTTAAAAAAATTAAATAAAAAACACCATTTTCTTCAAGACCTTTGTTGATTGATTTTAAATTTTTTTCAAAACGATTTTGAATAAACTCTCTCAAAAAATGGCGAGATAATAGAAAAGTAACTACACAATGAATGCAACATGAGATGCTTGATATAATAAGCCCTAACCATGTCCCAAAAATATAACCAGAAAATAATGTAAAAATATATGGTGTTGGTAATCCTAAAGATGAAATAACAACAAAAACAACCATATACATTAAAATACTTAATACCGGATGTTGATTATAATAATCCACAAACAAATCTTGTTTTTGTTGTAAAAATTCTAATGTAACATATTGCCTTATTGTAAAAAAACATGTTAGCCAAAATAACGCTAACAACACTATTTTCAGCCATTTTCTTTTCATATTTAAAATTGTATTTTAGTTTTTTTTATATTAAAAGCTTGATTTAAGACAGTTTTAATGGTTCCAATATAGTGTCATTGAAACATAATTTCTGTTCGTATACTGCAATAAAATCTCAACAGATTCATATTTGCGAGAATACACAAAACTATCTTCTAGCTGATCTTGATTAGACATATAGCCTACATACGAAATCGTATCTTTCAAAGATAATGGATAACTAAGTTGCAGAACACCTGTAAGAGTTTTTGCTGGATTACTTGCTATTGGC
Organism: Rickettsiales bacterium; assembly: GCA_038120575.1. Taxonomy (GTDB): domain Bacteria; phylum Margulisbacteria; class Marinamargulisbacteria. The sequence goes on along the minus strand of JAYOLY010000001.1, from coordinate 32,544 downwards.
TTATTGTCGTATTGTATTTCAGATAATACAGTAACGGCGTTTCCAAGTTTATCGATATTAAACATATACTCTGAACCCACTAGTAGCATTATGTATTGCTGGCTTTCTGTTTTTGAAGCTGCTGACATGTAGGCTTGTTCAACCCAAATGGGTATGGATGTATTTGATTGATAATGGCTTCCAATTCGATATTCAGCTGCTCTGGACCCATTTAATTCAATTTGTCGAGCATGTGTTGCAAAACCTAGTTCTCCGTTAAATATAGAGCGTTGAAAGCGCCCACCAATCTCGATAGTTTCTTTTTTGGTTGAACTTAAATCTGAAGGACGTACTGGATTATTTCCAAAAAGCATCCATCCAACTATTTCTTGACTATCAGTAGTGCTGGTTTTTACAACAAATCCATTTATGCCTTGAGTTGCTGCTCTTTTATTGATTGGATCTAGTGTATCAAACCATTGTAAGGGGCGCAGATATGTCCCTACTCCAAAATAAATATCCTGAAGTCCAACTGTATAGTTTAAAAATGATTGTTTATACTGAAGATTTAATCGGTAACGTCGTACTAAAATATCACCTGTTCTCCAGTTTTTATTTGTTACATCATCCGTAATAAGTCGATAGCTACTTTCAATTGATAAAAAACTGTTATTGTTGAAAGTAAATTCATATGTTCCTGTCATAATAACTGAGCCCAGGATAACGACCTCTTCATTGTCATAACTTGACTGAAGTTGAGACTCAAATGACCTCACTGCATCAATACCTGAACAACATATTATGGTCAAAAATAAGATAAAAAATTTAAATTTCATTAACTAACTTAAATTCTTTACCAGTGAATTTTACACATAAACTTGGGGTGATAAGTCATATTTATACGTATCAAAAGAATTTGAGACTAATTTAATTAATTTCTTGTAGACATCAGAATCAGAACTATTTTTCTTGCTTGTTTGAATACCATTTATAGAATTAATTTTTTGTAACTGAATGTTATTGTTATCTAAAAGCATTCTTGTTGAAGAAATAGCAAAAACAATATTGCTTTCTAAAAGTTGCTCTAATTTTATTTTTTCTAAACGACTTGAGAGCTGGTATTTTGTTGCTAGTTTATAGAGGCTCAGCATAGTCGTGCTTTCTAAAATTTTCCCTTCACTATCATCTAAGTCGTATTCGTTAAGACCTAATTCATGATCTATAAATGGAAAAACAAGTTCATCTTGTTTATTTATGTACATTAATGAAAATGTTGAACCTTCCAAGACCATATTAGGGTTTCTTGGGTAAGTAAACACACATTCTTGAATTAAATCTGGGAAAATATCTTTTTCAGTTTGACTGATTTCTGCTGGTGTAAGTGTCTCTAGAATGGACTTGTTAAATAGAGACGCTAAAGCGGTTTGCCTTAAACTGCTTTGATCTAGTTTTTGCTCTACATTCACTTGCCCTTTTCGAATATCATTTAAAAGTAATCTCAATGTTTGTCGTTGAGAATAAGATAAATCCATGTATTTTTTATAAATGCTAGCTTTTTGTTTTAAAAACCATATTGAGTCGCAAACGTTGTTATCTTTTTTTTCAGCTAAATAATCTAGAATTAATATCGTATTTAATGCTTGAATGACAAAATCAGCTTGAATGCCTCCTAAATAATTCGTAGGCTTAGCAGATGCAACAGGTCGTTGATAGCCTTGTGTGATAATATTTATTCCAGTTTCAAATGACCATTTTGGTTTTGTAAGGTGCTGATTTACAACAATTAAAACTTCAGCCAATTCGCCACCAAATCCACTCACATATGTTTCGTTTTTTGTGATAATGCTTCTAGCTTTTCCCGCTTTACAAACCACTAATATATTTAAAGGCTTATCAGACTCTTGATTTAAAGTAATGGCTTGATTTATCCATTGAATTAACTCTTTATATGTAAATGGCAACGTTGAATGATCAAATAATTGAGTATAACAATGGCTCAAACGATTATAATGCTCATCGGCCATGTACAACCATTTTCCGTTTTTATTCGTGATAGTAAACCCTGATGTAAAAAAAGATTGACCTCTTAAAAAAGAAAGTGTGTGTTGAGTTTCAAAGACTAAATCCTTACTCAATGTTGGTTGGATTGTTTTTGTTGGCCAAGAAATCTTTAAGCTTTTATACTCCATATTGTAAACCTTTTTTAAACTTCTTTATTTTGTCTATATTATAAAATTATTTTACTAATAATCCTATCCATTAATTTGAACATTGTTTTTTTATAATTAAGGCATAAGTTTAGAGCTAAAAAACTATCTTGTTGAAGAAAGTCTATTCTTTTTAGAACCGCTTTATTCCTTTCATATAGTTTTCGTATTTTTCTTTTTTTTGTTACATATTAGACATATAATTTTATAATATTTTTTTTGGATATTTGTATAATTAGAATCTACGCATATTGATATATTTTTTTATTACTTGATCCTAATGTATAATAATTTAAAATCATGAAAGATCGTACTATTACATTACAAGATTATGTATCTCGACCTGAGAGCCTTAAGCAACAAATCTCTGAATTAAGTTGGCAACGTGGGATCGAAAATTTTTTCCTTGAGCATATCCCTTTTTCTTATTCAACTAGCCACGAATATGCTAATCGTATTGTTGAATTAATAAAAAAACATTTCGACATTCATCAGAAAAAAAATCTTACAATTTTTGAAATTGGTTCTGGTTCAGGACTGCTATGCTACCGTATTTTAGACATTCTTTATCAACAAAAGCTTCCTTTTGCCAAAGATATTCACGTTATTATCACAGATTTTAGTGAGTCTATCATCAATGACATTAAAGAGTCTGGGTTATTTAAACAATTTCCTAATCAAGTTAGTTTTAACGTGTTTAATTTTGTAACTGATGATTACAACGTTATTAAAGATTGTGATTTTGTTTTAATGACTTATTTATTAGGCGCTATTCCTCACCACCATTTGGAATATAACAATGAAAAACTTCATGAGCTTAAAGTAAAAACCACAATTAGTGATGACTATCACTACATAGATACATCTCATTTTCCACCTGTTGTTAAAACAAAATCTGATATAAAAAAAACCTTATTGTCTCAACTAAAACATAACTCCCTTGAATCGCTGTCACGATGCAGAGAAAATATTGATGAGGGCTATAAATCATTTCCAGTCTCGTCATCTTCACCATTACACAAATCGAATTATTTAGCTCCCTTTTTAAATCAACATAAAAAAAAGTCATTTAAATTTAATTTTTCAGAACTTGTATGTGACTCCTTGAATAGATTATGCACTCATTTATCAGATTCTGCCTTAGTTGTTATTTACGATTTTGGGGTTACCAATTTTGATCCTTTGCAAGACTATTATTCCAAAATTTGTGCTAAATATGGGATTACCCTTTTTTATTCTACTTTTTTTCCATTGATCGACTTTATTTCAGCTCAACATGGACTAGATTGCCTCCAAACTCATTTTAAATCTGGAGATAGTCAATCATGCATTATTACACGCTCAAGTTCCCATTACAAAGATCAATTTAAGAACACCTTTTCAGACGAGGGCGCGTTAAAAAGTGTTGATATTTTAAATAAATTAAATACGTTTCCCCATACCGATAATCGATTACTTGATTTCATAACTTCAGAACTTGATTCTTGCACAGAATTTGAAAAGCAATCTCATACTCTTCTTCTGTCCATAGCTATCAAATTGAAAAACCTTAAATATTATGATGAAGCGCTTAAGTACATTAATGATGTTAATGATTTATACGGCGATTTTTCTTTGTCTTCTATTGTTTTGACTGCAGAAATTTATAATGGTCAAAAAGATTTTAAAAAAACAGTGTCCCTGTTAGAGCCGCTTACAAAACACTATGTGTATTACAATGGTCTTTTTTATCAACTTTTAGTGGCTTACATCTATTTAAATGAGCAAGAAAAATTTATTTCTACGTTTAAGCACTTCTTATTAATTAGTGATAATTTTATTCCTTGGCGATTTTTTATTATTATGGCGTGCTTCTACAATGAACTTAATCAACAAGATTATGCGATTTTGTTACTAAACTACCTAATCAATCACTTCAACCTGTATCCATCTTTAATTGACATTGATAGTTTCAATACATCCCAAAAGCTTTTAAAGCAATGGACAGGACAATATTAAAAACTATCCATAACGCTATTTTTCATAGCAGATGTAATTAAAACTAATTCAGACGGTTCAATAATGTAAGGTGGCATAGTGTAGACATAGTGTCCAAACGGTCTAAGCCAAACACCTTGTGAAATAGCTTTTTGTTGTATGCTATTAAGTTGTGATACATCATGAAGTTCAATGACAGCGGTGGCTCCTAAACATCGAATATCTTTTACATTTGGATGGGAAAAATTGCCTAGCTCTTCATTTAAAATTGAATTAATTTGGCTTATCTTGTTGATATAATTTTCATTCAAAAATGTTTCAATACTTTCATAAGCAACGCAACAAGCAAGTGGATTGCCCATAAATGTTGGGCCATGCATCAATGCATGGGAAGGCTGATCTGAATAGAATGTATTAAAAATATTTTCCGTACTTAATGTTGCAGATAGTCCCATATAACCACCTGTTAATCCTTTTCCCAAAACCATTAAATCGGGCTCAACATCAATTTGATTTGTTGCAAATAAACTTCCTGTTCGTCCAAAACCAGTTGCAACTTCGTCAAAGATGAGCAATACATTATATGTATCACAACATCTTCTTAACTCAATTAAGATTTCTTTTTGATACATATTAAATCCCCCAGCAGCTTGTAATAACGGTTCAATGATTACAGCAGCAAGGTCATGATGATTCTTTTCAAAAAACTCTTTCATGGTGTTTACAAACAAATCAACATCGTCCTTGTTACAGCGTCTATCTGGTGGCGCTGGCAAGAAATATTGCTTAAGTAGCAATCCTTTAAAAATATGATGCATTCCATCATCAGGATCGCCAACAGACATGACCCCTGTTGTATCTCCATGATAGGCTTTTTTAAATGCTAAAAACTTTGTTTTGTTTGATTCTCCCTGATTTTTCCAATATTGCAATGCTGTTTTGAGAGCAACTTCACAGCCTACTGACCCGCTATCTGAAAAAAAGACATGCTTTAGAGATGGTGGTGTTATTTCAACTAATTTTTTTGCTAATTGCTGGGCGGGTTCATGTGTTAGTCCGCACAGCATCATGTGAGACATTTTTTTTAACTGTGTTGTAATTGCATTGTCTAAACGTGGATGTTGATAGCCATGAATGACAGCCCACCACGACGAGATACCATCAATGAGTTGTCTCCCGTCTTTTAATTCTATATAAACACCTTTTGCCGATTCCACCTCCAGCGGAGTTGGCATGTGTTTATGTTGAAAATATGGATACCAAATCTTAGACATCAGATGTATTTTAATTGCTTCAAGGGTATTAATCTAGTTTGATTAAACAATTTAGGATCTTTTTAGTGGTCAGAAGTCCCTTTCATTTTATATAATAGTCCTAACTTGTGTGTTTAAGGAGTTTATTATGATTGGATCTAAAGAATTAATTTTTATTGCTCTTATTGTTTTTGTATTATTTGGTGCAGCTGCAATTCCTAAATTTGCAAAATCTATTGGTTTAGCTAAACGTGAATTTGAAAAAGGCCTAAAGGGAGATGAAAAGAAAGAGGACAACAAAGAAACTTAAGTTTTCTTCTAACTAGATGTCATCATTTTGGTCGTTATATTTTAGTAACTTAATTAGTTATTTATTTGGGAAATTTGCTTTTTGTAATTGGCCTAAATTTATACTACGCCCTATCTTGTATATTTTTTGTTTTATTTTAAAAATTGATTTAACATCAAGCAACACTCCATTTACAGCGTTTAAATCGTTAAATGATTTATTTATTCGATTTTTAACGCCATCATCGCGGCCATGGAATCAAGACTGTTCTGTATTTTGTTCTCCTGTTGATGGAACTATTCTTGAAATCACGTCCTTGTTAGACAAAACACTATCTGTAAAAGGAATTTTGTATAACATTACAGACCTCATTGGATCAGAATTGCCTTCACAGTTTAAGTCCCCTACTTTAATTAATATTTATTTATCACCAAAAGATTGTCATCGCATTTTCACACCTTATGATCTCTCTATTCAAAAAGCTGTTTATATTCCTGGAAAATTACTTCCCGTTAATCCCTTATTTCTAAAACTTGTCCCAAATCTTTATGCAAATAACGAACGTATTGTATTTTATGCAACGCTCAATGTTGAAAATAAAGAACTTCCTATTTTGATTATTTTAGTTGGAGCATTGAATGTTGGGCATATGACAGTTGAATGTGATAAAACATTTTATAGCAATAAACAATCTAATCGAAACGCGACTGAGATTCCTCTGTCTTCCTCTACATTTAAAAAAGGTGATCTACTGGCAACATTTAACCTTGGATCAACAGCTTTAATTGTTGTTGATGACCATGATTTTACATTTAAAGACTTTAATCATCACCATCCCATCAAATACGGGGAGAGCCTAGCTACTTTTTCTAAGAAACTATAATCATCACCTGCTAAAAGATTATCTGAATTGTATATAACATAGACGTTGAACGGTTTTGATGATGAAGAGTTACTATTCCTTGCTTTAACGTTAAAGAATAGCGCATTGATTTAATGAGTCTCTGATTTAAATCCATATTGCTAGATAGTCCAACGAGAAGTCCAAAGTCGTATTTTTTTACATCCTCATGAATTGATACGTTGTTTTTTTTCCATTTATGAACTGCGCTGATTAAAGGTGCATAAAATAATCCTTTTGATAGATTTATCTTAACTTTATTGTTTTGTAAAAAGACTGTTGAATTGTGTGCTAGAGATAATTCAATAAAATTATAATGAGTTGTGACAGCTTGATTTAAAATTAAACCTGTAGATTTAAGTTGTTTAAATGCCACTTGATATATTATAGGAAACTTTAATTCTCTATTCATCACGTTTGGAATATATAATGAAATGTTTTTTTGTTTTCCAACACCAATATAAAAACTAGGTTTAGATTCAAACTCGAATGAATCAGTGACAGAACCAAACAACACACCTGTTTCGATAAAATATGGTTTTTTTGACATACTAGTTAAAAAATCCTGTCCAAATGTTGAACTTATAAACACAAAAGACACAAATAAAGTTAGTAATTTTTTTTTAGGCATATGACACGTTTTGAAAAATAATTTTTTAATTCTTGTTTGTTCTTATGATAACATAAGGATATGATTCGTGTTGCAATAATTGGTGCTGGCCCTAGTGGATTGTTTGTTATGGATCAACTGCTTAGAGAAAACAGTACAATTTTTATAGATCTTTTTGACAAACTCCCTTCTCCTTATGGGCTGTTACGTACAGGAGTTGCTCCGGATCATCAAACAATTAAAAATCTTCAAGCCTATTATGAAAAAATATTTGATCGCTTTCCAAACCAAATTCATTTCTATGGAAACATCAAAATTGGTGACGATCTTACAATCGAAGAGATGAAACCATTTTATACAGCTCTGTTTATCTGTACAGGGTCTGAATCAGATCGAGATTTAAACATTCCTGGCAATCATTTGGCCGGGGTTGTTCCGTCAAGACATATGGTAAGGTGGTATAATAGTCATCCACACTACGATTTACATCCAGCTGATCTTCAAGGTGATACTGTTGGTATTATTGGGATTGGAAATGTATCTGTAGATATTGCTCGTTTATTATTGAAACCTATAAAAGACATTGAACAATCTGATATCTCAGATAGAGCCATCACGACTTTAAAACAAAGCAAGGTAAACCACGTTCATATGTTTGCAAGACGTTCTCCTGTTCAAGCTGCATTTACAGCCAAAGAATTCAAAGAACTTATTTCTTTACCAGATCTTGACGTTACTATTGATACCAAAGACATGTCTTTAAGTGACCAAGATCATATTGAGCTTGATAAATCCAGTAAAGCTAAATCTAATATAGAATTAATTCAAAGTATTTCTAATCAGCCCTCTATTTCTGCAACAAAAAAGCTAACTATTCATTTTTATTCGCAACCTGTTGAATTTGTTGGAAACAATCAGCTGTCATCCATCACTTTTGAAAAAACTCAACTGACTGGCGATCCTCATCACCAAAAAGCAATTGGAACTAACTCCTTTTTTTCTATTGATTGTTCTGCTGCCTTTTTAAGTATTGGTTATATAGGGATTAAAGTAAAAGGTATTCCATTTGATGATAAGCTCCATATTATTCCAAATCAACATGGCAGAATTACTGACAACAATCTTGTCCTTCAAGGTCTATATACATCTGGATGGATCAAACGAGGCGCTCAAGGTGTAGTCGGAACAAATCGAGCAGATGCAAAAGAAACTGTTGCCTCTTTTTTTGAAGATCTTGATCAATTACCAACCATTACTCATACAATATCAATTGAAGATATTTTAAGTAAACATTCTTGTAAATGGATCTCTTATCAAGACTGGCTTAAACTTAACGCTTATGAACTTAAATTGGGTCAAGAAACGAAAAAAGTTCGAGTTAAATTTTCTTCCATTGATGCTATAATGACTTTTTTAAAAAAATAAGGAGTTCATCAATGGTTTTATTAGAATCTCTTCCACTTAAAGTGGGTTCAATTTTACCTCATTTTCAATTAAATGATCCAAATAGTGACACACACTCTTCAACAAGCTTAATGGGAAACAATGGGTTGTTAATCAAATTTACTTGTAATCATTGCCCATATGCTATTGCTATTTGGGATCGATTTATAGCTTTAGCTCGACACGCTAAAGCATTAGGAATAGAAAGCGTTGCAATTAATCCTAATATTCACCCAGACTATCCAGAAGATTCTCCTGAAAACATGGCATTATTTAGCAAAAATAAAGAATTAACGTTTCCATACTTAGTAGATTCAGATCAATCTGTAGCCAAACAATATCAAGCCCAATGTACTCCAGATATTTATTTAGTAAAACCAGATATGAGCCTTTACTATCATGGCCGTTTGGATGATAACTGGAAACAGGAATCCAATGTAACTAAGCAAGATCTTAAACATGCCATTGAACTTCTTTCTGAGTATAAACCAGCTCCGGTTGATCAGTTTCCATCAATGGGGTGTTCAATTAAATGGCAACACTAAAACAACGACGTAGACGTTTTTATATCTTACTAACCTTTATTGTCTCTGTATTTATATGGGCTGTTATACCTAACCGAGCAAATCAAGTTGATTTTAATTTTGATGATTCATCTGTATTAGATCAACAACAAACAGTTTTTAACCAAATAAACGTTTCTGTTACGCCCTATTTATCGAGCCAAAAAGATATCCTTAATCTTGTCATTCATTTAGAAAGTTATGAATTTCCAAAAGCTATTCATCTTCCTATGACAGAGATTGCTCTTGTTTCATTAGATGATTCAGATGAAACATTACTGTCTGATGGAGTTTGGAGCATAAATAAAAAAAATGAGTATCAAGTAGAGGGTGAACTTACTTATCAACTAGAGTCGCCACTGACAGGCTCACTATTTGTTCGTCTTTATTTGATGGATGAACTTTTATTAAAATGGACAATTAATCCAAGCTAGCTAGTTCTATTGAACGTTGCTTAAACGTATCAATTTTTTTTTGGACTAAGCCATTTTCAAATAATTGTTTGGATTTTTTATACCCTTCATGTAAAGAATCACATGTTTCAAGGGCTACAAAACCAGCTGCTGCATTAATGCAAACATGCTCAATGATGGGATGCTCAAACTCTTTTTGAGTCATAATTGAATTAAATAAAGCTGCATTTTCTTTGCTTGTTCCAGTGGGATAATTGGATTTGACGGGTTTTATTTCTTGTTGAAAATTGAATGAATATGAATTTATGTCATTATCTTTTACTTCTACAATCTGACTTGTCCCATCTAGGCTGATTTCATCTTTCCCATCCCCACCAATTACAAAGACGACTTTATTCATATTTTTAAATTTAATGCAATTTATTAATAAATCTAAATTATTGCTATTAGGTAGTCCAATTAATTGATGCTTAACCTGTGCAGGATTTGCTAGTGGTCCAAGTAAATTAAAAAAACTTCGTTTCTGAAATTGTTTTCGTGCAGTTGCAACATATTTCATTGCAGGATGAAAAAGTCGAGCAAACAAAAAACAAATATTGGTTTCAGAGACAAGTGTTTCTAAATTTTCTTTTGCTAATAAAAAAGGAATACCCATTTCTTCTAGAAAATTAAAACTTCCATTAGGACTTACAGATCCATAATTTCCATGTTTTACAACAGTTTCTCCTGCAGCAGCTAAAACAAAGCCTACAACCGTTGAAACATTAAATCTGCTTTGACCAGACCCTCCTGTTCCGCATGTATCAATAGCTGTTGGGATCGAGTTGAAGGGCTGACTATGTGTCATTAAACTATCTAGAAACCCCGTCAACTCTTCTGGAGAGATGTTTTTGTTGTCATAAGACTCTAACAATAGCAAAATGTCATTATCTGTTTCTTTGCCATTTAAGATTCCATCCATTACGTCTTTGCACATATCATAAGATAACGTATCATGAGACTGCAGACGAGTTAAGGCATCTTTAATCATTAAAATGTTCTGGAAAATATCCTAATTTAGATTCAACTTTCGAAAGATCTACATTTTTTATAATCACTTCATTTAATACTTGAATAATATGACAAAAAATTGTTAAGTGATTTTTTAATATTTTAATAAATACTTCCAGTTCTATAAACCCATCTTCAGGATTATCAATTGTAAGTTCCATCAATTGTTCTTGAATTTTTGATGTAATCATCAACGACTCGTCACCAGCTCTTGATACATCAAGAACGCGTTCTAAATAGACATAGTCTTGATATAAATTTGATAGAAAAATTATATCTGAAAGCTTTTTTTGACTATTAATATTGGCTTCAGCATATAGATCTATACTGTCAATGAAGCAATTTTCATCATCTCTTAAGCCTTCAATTTCAAGAAATATCGGAAAATCTTCTAATGATGTAATTTTTTTACTTGCTTTCTTGAAACCCTGCAATTGATCGTTTACAACAATTAACTCTGGTTTTAGTAATGGATGTTTTGCAACATATCTTTCCAGAAAAGTTGATTTAGACTCATTATAAAAATTTTCGTTAAAAACAATATAAAGATGATTTTTTATAATATGTTTTACTTCAGTCAATGACATTGTCTTATTCTGCTATATCTTCTAACAACGTTACAGATCGATTCAAAAACTGTTGCATTTTATCACCGTCTAATGGTTTATTTCCCATTAATGCCAAGTCATAAATATGCTCACATAATAGCTTTACTTTCTCTTGTTTTGTTTCAAATTGATTTAATGATAAAACCTTTTTAACTAGTGTATTATTTTCATTTACTATAACAGTATAGTCGTCAAATATTGGCATTTGATTTCCTTTCATTAAAGCCGACATTTGTTTCATTCTTTTTGTTTGCTCAGACTCAAGAATAATAGCAGGTATATGATCTGATTTAAGACTTTTCACATCAATTTTAAGTTTATCGTTGTTTAAATTAGATTTAAACAGCTGTTCAAGCTTATCTTTGTTTGTTTTGTTGTCTTTATCAACAATATCCGTTTTTGTTGTATCGACAAGATGTTCTGACAATTCAGCGTCTACCGCTGTGTATTTGACATCACTATTTTTGGATTCTAAGAATTGAATGAAATGTGTATCAATTAATGATTGTAAAAATATAACTTCAAGTTCTTGCTTTTTACATAAATCTACATAAGAAGCCTGTTCATCTTTGTTTGTACAATACAACACTTTATTTTCAAGTTTGGCTTTATTACGTTCTAGATATTCTGGAATTGACGTCGAATATCCCGAAGATGATGGAAAAATTACAATATCTTTTACTTTTTCATAGAAATCATTTTGCTCCATCATTCCGTATTTAATAAAGTGATGAATATCTGTCCAGAATGATTCAAAATTCTTTTTGTCATTTTTATATAATGAATTTAATTTATCGCCAACTTTTTTGACAATATGTGCTGATATTTTTCTGACATAAGGATCGTTTTGAAGATAGCTTCTTGAAACATTTAATGGAATATCTGGGCAATCAATAGCTCCTTGTAAAAGAGTTAGAAATTCTGGGACAACGGCTTTTGCATCATCAGTGACAAAAACTTGCTGGCAAAACAACTTAACATTTCCTTTGTTGGCATCAAGTTCATGTAGAATTTTTGGAAAATATAAAATTCCTTTTAGATTGAATGGATAATCAACATTAAGATGAATCCAAAATAATGGTTCTGCATTGTATGGAAATAATGTCTTGTAAAACTCTTTATACTCCTCGTCTTTGACATCTTTAGGTTGCTTGTTCCAAAGTGGATTTTCATGATTTACTTTCTTTCCATTAACCTGAATTTCTATAGGTAAAAAATTAGCATATTTTTTAACAAGTTCAGTAAGTTTCATTTCAGATAAATAATCTTTAGATTCGTCAGACACATGCAAAATAATGTCTGTACCTACTGTTTTACGCTTACCTTCAACCAATTTAAATTTTGTAGACCCATCGCATGACCACAAAATAGATTTTGCTTTAGCTTTGTACGATAGTGATTCAATTTCAACATTTTCTGAAATGATAAATGCTGAGTAAAACCCAAGTCCAAAGTGTCCAATAATATTTTCAGACTCTTCTTTGTCTTTATATTTTTCAATAAAATCTGTTGCGCCTGAAAAAGCAACCTGATTGATGTATTTTTGAACATCTTCTGCATCAAGACCTAATCCATTATCAGAAAATGTAATTGTTTTCTTTTTTTCGTCTATTGTAACGTTAATTTTCCACTCATCTGATATGTTTTCTACGTCTTCTTGACTGGCTATCTTTTTTAGTTTTGTTATCGCATCAAATCCATTAGAAATAAGCTCTCTTACGAATATTTCATTTTCAGAATATAAATATTTTTTGATAACAGGTAAAATATTTTCCGAATGAATACTTATATCTCCTGTTATATTTAATGAATCTTTAGTTTTAGGCATTAATGATTACTCCTCATTTTAAACATTTTACAGATAATATAGTTTAACAAATATACTAAACTAGGCAAGTAGTTATAAAATATTTATTCCTAAATATTATAAAGTTGACTATACTAAAGTGATGCTAGGGGCTAAAGATATTTATCAACTTTATGATAAGGCTAAACATTTATTACAAGCTGAGCATCTCACTGTTAATCCGTATCGCGAAATCAATTATGGTCTACAATTTCTTATTTTCAAAGACAATTTGTCTGGATTTATTCGTATTTATGACGGAAAAAAAGGCTTAAGATTTGATTTTTCTCAACTCAAAGATGACGATTTTTCGCTTTATGTTCAAGCCATTTTGTCAGAAAAACCTAAAAAAGAAACTCTTTCTGATTTAATTACCTCAAAAGAAAAAGATGTTGAAAAACTTAATTTCAATGACAAAGACCCTGATGACTTAATTGGAATTGATGAATCTGGGAAAGGTGATTATTTCGGCCCACTTGTTATTGCTGCGGTAAGAGTTACTCCAGATTTAAAACCAGAACTTGAAGCTCTTGGTGTTACAGATTCTAAAAAACTGTCAGCAACAAGTATTTCTTTTTTAGCAAAACAAATAAAAAAAAGATGCCAACATACGATCCTAGTCATGGGAAATCAAAGCTACAATGAAGTATACGAAAAATATAATAATTTAAATCATATTCTTGCGTGGGCACACATGAAAGTTCTAGAAGACACCTTAAAGCAAGGCGAATGTAAGCATGCCTTATCCGATCAATTTGGCAATGCATCATTACTTAAAAACTCATTGCGAGCAAAAGATCTTAAAGTGACATTGTTTCAGAGGCCAAGAGCAGAAAGCAATGTTGCTGTTGCCTGTGCTAGCATTATTGCTCGTCATCATTTTGTGACCGAGCTGGAAAAGATGTCAAAACACTATAATATGACCTTTCCAAAAGGATCTACAAACAAAGCTGTTGATGCAGCGATTGATTTTGTTAATACAATTGGAAAAGATAAGTTATTTTCTGTAGCTAAACTACACTTTAATGTGACTCAAAAAATCGAACAATCCCTATTTTAATATTTTACTGAACAGCCGTATGGACGTGTTTCTTGTGGATTGACTGTGTTGTTACTAATTAATGCATCAATCGTTGTTTTTGCATAATTAGTAGCTTCTGATATATCACTTTGATCAGCAGATGCAATGCTATCAATAGCACCTTGGTAGGCAAGATTCCCATTTTGATTAATAATGAATATATGAGGCGTAACCTTTGCATTATACAGTTTTCCAAGCTCTCCTTTTGGATCTAGCAATACTGCTGTAGGTTTGGAATTTTCTTCCTTCAAATCTTCATTACACTCTGATTTTGTAACGTAACCCTGGCGGCCTTTTGCCGATGAAATCACACTAAACCAAACAACATCTTTTTCTAGCGCATAACGCTGTGTCTCTTGCATATTTCCAGAGTCATAATGTTTTTTTACAAATGGACATCCACTATTCTTCCATTCTAATACAACTATTTTCCCTTTGTAATCGCTAAGTGCATGCTTTTTTCCAAGCGAATCAACAGCTGTAAAATTTGGTGCTGCTTGATTGATTACAACAACTTGAGTTTGCGCTGTGTTTTGCTTTGTGTTATCCGATTTATTATTTTTATTAAAACAAGACAAAAATGTTGTCATTGATAACGCAAGGAGTAAAATTAAAATATTCTTAAAAATGTTTTTGTTTTTGTTGCTCATATTTTTCCTCTTTTATTTTCTTAATCTTAAATACACTATAACATTTACTTATCTTCGAATAAATCATAAATCATTTTTTTAGTTAAAATTTGTGGAAGTACTCTAGACTCTCCTTCTTTGTTATAAAAAACGTATAATGGAACCCCTTGTCTATCAAATGAATCTAAATATTGAGATATGTACTCATTTTCATTTGTCCAATCAAGAACAATGTAATTTACATTATTGTTTTTGAAGGCATTTTGAATCTCTGTTGTGTCTAAAACCAATCGTTCATTAACTTTACAACTTAAACACCACGCTGCGGTAACATCTACGAACGTTGCTTCTTTATTTTTTAAGGCTGTATTTAATTGATAAATTTGTTTCGTTTCTGTTGATTTGGTAGTGGATTGATCTATTTTACTGACCAACATAGACAGCCCTAATATCAACAATACGATGATCAACTTAATGATTGATTTAATAATATCTGATTCAAAACTTACAGATAAACAATAGCTAATTAACGCTAAAACAAGACATAACGCAATAACAACACCAATAATATTTAATTGCATATAAAAAATGGCTATTAACCATACAACAGTTAAATACATAGGGATGGCTAGAACGTGTTTTGCCGTATTCATCCATTGTCCTGGTTTGGGCAAAAAGGAAATTAATCGAGGGATATATGCAATTAACAAGTATGGAAAACTAAAGCCCAATCCGAGAGCAGTGAAAATTAATACATTAATAAATACAGATTGAGTGAAGGCAAATCCTATAGCAGGTGCCATAAACGGTGCTGTGCATGGAGTGGCGATTATTACAGCAAGAACGCCTGTAAAAAAACTACCCCATTGATTATTTTGAGTGGTTGTTTTTGTATGGACAGTCCCCAACTTTCCTGGAACAGCTGCTAGAAACGAAGGAAGCTCAAACAAGCCATTCAGATTAAGCCCAACTAACATCATTAATCCAATCATAAAATAAATAAATACAGGAGATTGTAACTGAAACCCCCATCCAATTTGATGACCAATTGTTTTAAAAATTAATAACAATACAACTAAACCATAAAAACTGGATAAAACACCAATGGTGTAGGCAATAGCTTCTTGCTTAATTTTTTGATGAGATTGCTTTGCTTTTTGAACAATGGATAGCACTTTTAAAGATAAAACAGGAAATACACAAGGCATTATATTTAAGATTAGGCCTCCTATAAATGCAAAAATTAAGAAGGTTAAAATAGCCCAAATTGATACAGCCCCTTTAGCGTTGTTTTGTTCAGCAACAACTCTGATATAGTCTGTTTTTTCTGCTGATGTAATTTGAATTATTCCTGTAACCAGATCTGGGGCATTAAGTTTTGCTTCAGCTTGTATAAAAAACTCTTGATTTGTTTCAATCAATGTTTGTTTGTCTTTATATAATATAACGTTGTGTTGTTCAGGGTAAAAATACACTAAATCAGTTTGTTTAACCTCTAATGAAGATGGTAGCTTTAATTCAAAAACTGAATTAACAATCTGGAACGTTGTTTTAATGTGTGGCGTCATAAGCAGAGTATCTTTTATGTGATGAATAGTTTTGTTTTGTGCTGATAAATCAAGTTGATCTGATAGTGGCATCGACATAGTGAATTCGGCTTTTTCAGGAATGCATTCTTCTTTGCAAACAAGCCATGAAGCTGCTGCATTAATATTTATCTCACTAAGATCAGGTGATGATTTAATTGTTATGGGGATCAATATAGTTGACTCTTTTTTATATCCAAAATTAACTATGGGACCCAGATAAAAAATGCTGGGATGAGCCCACAACATCTCGCCAGTAGACATAAACTTTGGCAGTGTCCATTTTAGTTTCGTTGGCAAGCCAGAATCTCCAGGATTTTTCCAATAGGAGTGCCATCCATCCCTATGATTTAATGTTAGCTTTGCCCATACAACTTGATTATTAATTGTTTGATTGACAGGATTTGTTACTATATTTTTTTGACTTAAGCTTAAATTTGCTTCTGTATACTGTGTTGATACTGTTGCTGTATCGGCTAGACTTTGTAATGAAAATAATAACGAAAAAATTATAAGGCATAGTGTCTTAATCATCATGTTAAGAATTATACAAAAATCATATCAAACTAACCAGTAAATCTTATTGGTTATATAACTCTTTGTTGAATCGCCCCAACATCTTATCCATAACAACAGACACGACACCATCTCCTGTTACATTGACAGTGGTTCGTGCCATATCAAGTAAGCGATCGGTAGCAATCACAATTCCAATTCCTTCAACGGGAATTCCAACGATTCCAAGAACAATACCAAGCGTAACTAAACTTGCCGAAGGCACAGCAGCTACACCAATTGAAATGACTGACGACATAATGGCAAGTGTTGCATAACTACTAAACCCAAGTTCTATGCCATATAATTGAGCTATAAAAAGGGCATAAACAACCTGACATATTGCAGTGCCATCCATGTTTACAGTAGCACCAAAAGGAACAACAAATCCTGAAGTGGCTTTAGACACACCTAATTTTTTAATGAGTCGTCTTTCATTTAATGGAATTGTTGCTGCACTTGAAGCTGTTGTAAAAGCAAATAACTGAACTGGAAAAAACTTTTTAAAAAATGTCATTATATTCAAACCTGACACAAGCAATAGTCCTCCATACGTTAAAATTGTATGAAGAATTAATGTAGAAAAGCCGATTATAATCATTTTGCCCAATGCAATAATTAAAGTTGGATCTTGAGCACTAATCATCCAAGTTAAATATGCAAATACAGCAAAAGGCATAATTGATACCACAACATTTACAAATTGATAAATTAGGGTTGAACAAGAATGTATTAACTGTTCCAAAATTTTCCCCTGAGCTGCAAACTCTTGAGAATTAATCATTTTTAACACAAGAAATCCAACAACAACAGCAAAAAATATGACAGATAATGTATCGCCATTGACAAATGCAGACAGCAAATTACTAGGAACAATTTTAAATATTGCGTCAAGAAATCCACCGTATTCGGTTACATTCGAAACAATTTGATCAATATTTTTTGTATTAAAATGGCTTAAATCTGGCAACGTAATGACATTAAATAATGGGATAGACACAAGTAGTGCCCAGCACGTTGCTAGACACGTTGTTAATGTATATAGCAAAAAAGAGCCCACTCCTAGACTAGCGGCTTTTGTCGCATCTTTTATATCAATTACAGCCTTTGCAATAGAGAAAAAAATTAAAGGTACAATAATCATTTTTATTAACCTTAAGATTATATCTCCCCAAGGTTTAACAAATGTTCCAACGTTAGGAAATAAAACAGCAACAACAATAGCCATGACGACGGCTATTAGCATTTTTTTTAGAATTGTTAAATTGACTAACTGGGTTATTATTTTTTTCATGTAAATTTAGATTCCCAAAATTTACTTGGTTGAAACATCAAGACAAATTAGTTTGAGATCTAAATTAAATGAAACTTGTTAGCTACTTAATTTTATTTTATTTTGTATCAATTCTAAAACAGGCTCAGCTACCGTGTTATTTTGATTTAAAAATAATTCGTCAATGTATATTGTAACAATCTCAAATGGACTCATTATTTGTTCAATGGGTCCAATTTCATGGTCTTTAATATTGTGAATAGCTGTAATAAAAACCATTCCAGCATCGCAAAATGCATGACCTATTTCCATGAGTTGCTGAATCATTTCTTGTCGCATTTCAGCTTGCTGAAAACCGTCATTAGCATTCACGGCAGATCTCATAAACTGAAATCCATATCGATAGGTACTTATATTTAAATTAAATAATTCTTTTTCTAATTGTTTTGCTGAGGTTGAATAGTCACATTTATTTTTTGAAGATAAAATAATGAGTAACGGTTTATGATTATATTTGATATGTCGTTCATTATTTGTGATTAAACTTCTAACCCAGTATTTATCTCGTTGCTTAACAAAATGATCTACCCAACTTGTTTCTTCAATAGACGATTGAATAAGCCCCATTGCAACTGTATTGTTTGTTAACCTATCAATTAAAATAAAACTTCCTAAATGCTTGTTATCTTGATATTTTTCGTAAGCAATATCTTGATCAAGAACAATATCTAAAACACCAATTTCATTGAGCTGAAGATTTCCAGATTGATTTTTTTCGAGAGTATTTACATCAATTTTATAATCTGGGGTTTTTAAACTTCCAGTTACCATTTTTGCTCGTGTTTTGACCCAATATTGTTTTTCATCCACCATAGAATCTTCAGACATCCAAAGCATTTTTGCTTTAAATGCGCTAGCTTTTTGCGTTGAACTATCTTCTGAAACTAAAACATCTCCGCGAGATGCATCAATTTCATCTTCAAATGTTAACGTAATAGATTCACCTTTAATTGCTGTGGGTAGATCTCCATCAAATGTAACAATAGATTTAATTTTAGTTTTAATATTTGCTGGCAGCACTTTTACAGAATCGCCAACGTCTATTTTTCCGCTTGCAATTTGTCCTGAAAATCCTCGAAAATCTAGATTTGGTCGATTAACCCATTGAATTGGCATACTAAATGTATCTTGTTCAATAGAATCATTTATAGACACAGACTCTAGATAAGACATGAGCGTTCCACCTGTATACCAACTCATTTTATCCGAACTAGCCGTGATATTATCTCCTTCCAGTGCAGAGACGGGGATAGCTTTTAAATCTGTAAGTCCGATTTTAGTTGCAAAATGGGTATAGTCTTTTACAATGTTGTCAAAGACGTCTTTTGAATAATCCATTAAATCCATTTTATTGACAGCTAACACAATTTTTTTAACACCTAACATCTGTACAATTGAAGAATGTCGTTTTGTTTGAGTAAGCACTCCTTTTCGAGCATCAATCATTAAAATGGCAAGATCTGCTGTTGAGGCACCTGTTGCCATATTTCTGGTATACTGCTCATGTCCAGGAGTATCTGCAACAATAAATTTTCTTTTATCTGTTGAAAAGTATCGGTATGCAACATCAATAGTAATGCCTTGCTCTCGCTCTGCAGCTAGTCCATCAACAAGAAGTGCAAAATCTATTTTTTGGCCTTGCGTACCCACTTTTTTGGAGTCTTTCTCTAGAGCTGAAAGTTGGTCTTCATAAATTAATTTTGACTCGTAAAGAAGTCTACCTATTAACGTTGATTTTCCGTCATCTACTGATCCACAGGTTATAAAACGTAATAAACTTTTATGTTCTTGAGATTTTAAATAAGCTAAAATATCTGTTTCAATTAAATCTGCTTGATGTGCCATCTTAAAAATATCCCTCCTGTTTTTTCTGCTCCATAGATGCTCCAGAATCGCTATCAATAACCCGACCTTGTCGCTCAGATGTTGTTGTTAACAGCATTTCCTGAATAATATCTGGCAACGTTGCAGCAGTTGATTCAATAGCGCCTGTTAGTGGGTAGCATCCCAATGTTCGAAAACGTACAAATTTTTCTACTGGAACTTCGCCTTCTTTTAAAGGCATCCGATCATCATCAACCATTATTAAGACGCCATCACGGTCGACAACTGGTCTTTTTTTTGCGTAATACAGCGGTACAATTGGAATATTTTCCAGATAGATATACTGCCAAATATCGAGTTCTGTCCAATTAGATAATGGAAAAACACGAATAGATTCTCCTTTATTTTTTTTAGTATTATATAAAGACCATAGTTCTGGACGTTGATTTTTTGGATCCCAGCGATGTTGTTTACTTCTGAATGAAAATATACGTTCTTTTGCACGAGATTTTTCTTCATCCCGTCTTGCCCCTCCAAACGCGGCATCAAACTTGTATTTATCTAATGCCTGTTTTAAAGCTTGTGTTTTCATAATATCTGTATGAACGGCAGATCCGTGAGTAAATGGGCCTATATTTTGTTTTAATCCTTCTTGATTTTTATGAACAATTAAATCTAGATTCCATTCTTTTGCTTTTTGATCTCGAAATGCTACCATTTCTTTAAACTTCCAATTAGTATCTACATGCATAACAGGAAATGGCAGATCAGAAGGATAAAATGCTTTTCGTGCTAGATGCATCAAAACGGCAGAATCTTTTCCAATGGAATACAATAAGACAGGATTATCTGTTTCTGCTACAACTTCTCGAAAAATGTGAATACTATCTGCTTCCAGTTGTTTGAGATGCGTTAATGTTTTTGTTGTTTCATTTGAAAAAGATGTCATTTAATCTACCTCTTTATTTTTTTTAGGAATAATTTTTCCATTTGAAATGTGAATTCCACATTCCTTTTGTTCTGGTGCTTCCCACCACCACCTTCCTGCACGGCTATCTTCCCCGTCTTTAATTGCTCGTGTACAAGGTTCACAACCAATGCTTGGATAGCCCTTATCATGCAGAACATTATATGGGATATCTTTCGCGTTAATGTCTTTATACACCTCATTATATGTCCAATTTATCAATGGATTTACTTTTAAAATATTGTGAGCCGTATCTATTTCAAATAAATCAATATTTTTTCGTGTGACAGACTGTTCAATTCGTAAACCTGTTATCCATACATCGACTGTTTTTAAAACCTTATTTAGTTGTTTTGTTTTTCTTAAATAGCAACATTCTTTTCTATTTTCTATGCTTTTGTAAAATGAAAAATGGCCTTTTTCTTCAATTAATTGCTTAATGTCAGAAGCATCTGGCTGATAGACTTCATAATTAAATGAATACTGTTTCATAGTGCTTTCCATGACATCATAGGTTTCCTGGTTAAGACGACCAGTATCTAGCACAAATATTCGAGCGTTTGGTGAAATAGATAGCCATTCATAAGTCAAAAGCTGATCTTCTAAGCCTAAGGAAGAAGCTAGTATGCTTTTTGATCCATATTTTTCTAATATAAATCTTAAGACCTCTTTAATTGAAGACGTCTTAAATTCTTTATTTAATTGCTCGACATATTGAATTGTAAGCTGTTTTGATTCCATGTTTAATTAGACCTATATTTGATAGTCCATTTCTTTTTTTAAACCAAATTTAATATTTGACCATACTCTTTCATGTAAATATTGCAATAATATTTTTGCAAGAACTTCTAAAACACCGATTTTCATTGCCAATTCTGTATTTCCTGTAATGATAAATGAAATCAAAATGGTTGTAAGTGTGGCAGTTGTCCGCCATGAAATTACTTTTAAAAAACTTCGCCGTTTAGATTCAATCATTTATTTTCCCTTTTTGATTGTTACAGACCAATGACCTTCACTTGCTTGTTCTTGTTTTAATATATTATGCCCTTCAAGTTTTACTGAGTTTGGAACATTTTGTATTGGCGCCCCATCGTCTAGTAATATAGTTAATAGTTGTCCAGCTTTCATTGTTTCTAAAACGAGTTTAGTCTTCACAAAATTCATTGGACACGCGACTCCACGAAAATCTTTTTTAAGGCTTTCAGTTGGTTCGGTTTCTTGATATTTTTCCTTTACGTCTGATTTAAATCGTAATGAATCATCCATTCCTTTATACAATTCAATAATATCTTGACCTAAATTAATAATAAGATCTTGTTGACTACCCAACTGTGCTAACTCTGCGTTTTTTGCTTGCTTTACAATGTTTTCATAGCGTGGAGATATTAATTCTGTGGTAATAAAATGCTTTGAAAACAAAGCAAATACGTCTTCGTCATTTTTTGCATCAAGCCCTCGTGTTACAAGCAACATTCTTGCAGAATGAAATAACATTTTGTAAAGCTTTTCTGCATTAATAGCTTGATTAGACTCAATCTCTTTTTTGATTGTTTCAATTTCTTTTTTATCAACATTAATCATATCAAACATACCAGCTGAACATTCTGCTGTTCCCATATCATCAAGTCTTAATGGATGTTTTGCTCCAAAATCGGTGTAATATGATGGATCCTCTTCAAATGATGGAACCTCTTTCATTTGTTCACACAAACTTGAAATTAAATCGTTTCCTTCTTTTTCTAAGTAGTCATAGTAGTTGTCATATTCTTCTTTTTCAGAAATATAATTTTTCAAAAATTGATATACAAATTCTGGTGTTTTATGTGCAGGCAAATCGCCAACTTTTTGGGCATATTGTGTTTTTCCATTAGCAACTCTTCCTCCTGCTAAAACATTATAAGCAGGATAAATGACCCCATCTTTTCGTCCAATTTTTCCAAAAAAGCCAAGATGTGCAATGTGATGCATCCCACAAGTATTAGGACATCCTGACATATTTAATCTAAATTCTGGAATCGCATCCAAGTTAAGATCTGATTCTTTTAAACGATCTCTTATTTCAGTCGATAACCCTCTTGGTAGACAAATGCCTAATTTACATGTTTGTGCACCCGTACAATTAATCATATTTCCAATAAATGCTGGATAATTTATTAATGTGTGTCCCAGATTTTTTACAATGTGATACAAATTACCCAAATATTTTTCTGGCATATTTCGAACTCTCATATTCTGATTTCGATCACATCGTATACAGTTGTCTCCAAATGGTTCAAGAAAATCGCATAATTGATACGCATCCTTGCTTAATAAATCGCCTAAACATAGTGAAAGCTTTACTGAATAAAGACCTTCTTGCTTTTGCTCTGTAGCATAACGACTTTTCCATAACATAAACTCTTCTGAGGTATCATGTATTGGGTCAATATTGGGATCTTGGCATGCATTAACCATTTCAGGCAACTCTAAATTTAATGATTCATCATCTTTAATTTTGTTGTATTCTTCATAAAATAGTTCAAGAAATTTTTCTTTTTCAAGTTTTTTCCATAAAAATTTAATTCTTGAAGAATATTTACTTCGTCTATTTCCATGTTTATCAAACATGGTTTTGATAGCTCTTGTTACATGGTAGACCTGTGTATCTGGAATAAATCCAATTAATTCGTGCCCAACCATAGGTTTTGCGCCCATTCCTCCAGCTGTATAGACATTAAACCCTTTCTGACCATTTTGAAATGTTGCTACAAACCCTAAACATGTTGCCTGAGTAAACGCAGTGTCTTGATCGCTATTTGAAAAAGCAATTTTAAATTTTCTAGGTAAATTCCAAGAATCTTCTTCGTTAATCATTCGTGTTGTTAACGCAATTGCATATGGATCAACGTCAAAGGCTTCTCCCTTTTCAACACCAGACATTGGAGACGTTAATATGTTTCTAATGGTATTTCCGCCCCCTCCACGAGAACTTAAATCAACTTCGTTTAAACCTCGAATGACATTCATTACATTTTGAATTAATACATCATGAACTTGAACCTCTTGTCGTGTTGTAAAATGAACTTCACTACTTCCATATTTTTCGCCTAGCTCTGCTACCTTTCTTAACTGACTTGGTGTAATTCCTCCTGCTGCACAACGAATTCGAATCATGTAGGTGTGTTCTTGTCTTTGTTCATAAACGCCATGAGCCACTCGAATACCTTTAAATTTAACAGGATGAATTTTTCCTGTCGCAAAAGCCTTGATATCCTCTTCAAATATATCTTGTTCTTTTTTTAATGTTGGTGCTGATTGATAAAATCTCATAATTATTCTCCCTGAATAGTTAAATTGACTTGTTTAATTTCAATTTCATTTTCGTTTGGTTTTTTTATTTTAAAGCCTTTCATTATGGCATTATCGTTAAGAAGTGACACGATGATATAAACAGGATCAGGATCGTTGAATAGTTTTATATCTTCTTCTGACAATCTAGCAGGAGACTCTGGATGAGAATGATAGACTGCTAGTAGCTTTTGATTGTTTTGTCTTGCTTGTTTCACAACTGAAAATTGTTCTTTAGGATCAAAGCTGAAATGTTCAGGGCTGTTGTCGACATTTGTCATGGGATAAAACGTTTCCACATGATTGTCTTTTCCGGCAAGATAACCGCAGGATTCAATCGGAGCAATTGATTTTGCATGATTAATCACATCGGTATAAAGTTCTTTTGAAAGAGTTAGTGTCTCTGTCATATTATGACTCCTTTTTTGGCAAATCGCAGGCAGCTTGTTCAAAATCTACTAACGATTCAATGGCTAAGCGTTTAGGATTTGGTTTTACTTTAACCGTTCTAAATGTCATTTTTAATGCATCAAAAATGAGCAATCTATTTGTAAGTAAATCGCCTTTCCCTATAATAAATTTTAAAGCTTCTGCTGCCTGAATGGTTCCAAGCATGCCAGCAATTGCACCAAAAACACCAGCTTGCGAACAAGTTGGAACAGCATTAGGTGGTGGTGGAGATGCAAAAACACATCGATAACTTGCGGAACCTGGAACGTATGTCATTGTTTGACCATCGAAACGTAAAATTCCGCCATGCGAGAATGGCTTTTCTCCTAAAACACACGCATCATTGATTAAAAATTTAGCTGGAAAATTGTCTGTTCCGTCAATAATAAAATCATAATCTTTTATGATATCTAATGCATTATCTGCTCGAAACAAATCATGCATTGCATTTACTTTCACATCAGGATTAATTTGTGCAATTTTTTCTTTGGCTGAAAGCACTTTTGCTTTATTAATATCTGGCGTATGATGAATGACTTGTCGTTGCAAATTACTTAAATCAACAACATCCCCATCAATAATGCCAAGAGTTCCAACACCAGCTGCTGCCAAATACAACGCAGCAGGGGCACCCAATCCACCTGTACCGATAATTAAAACTTTTGCATTAAGAATTTTTTCTTGTCCTTCTCCTCCAACATCTTGCAAGATGATATGTCGAGAATAGCGCTCTATTTGATCTTCAGTTAAATTCATTTTACGTCTCCTTGACTGGCATCCAGTGCCTGTTTAAAATCTGCAATAATATCAGAAATATCTTCTATTCCAGTTGAAATTCGAATTAAATCATTAAATGCTCCTGCCTGATCTTTTTCTTCATCGCTTAAATTTCTATAAATAGTAGAATGAGGATGAATCACAATTGTTTTGAGATCACCTAAATTTGCTAAATTTTTGCATAGCTTAAGGGCTTTAATAAATTTAAAGCACTGTTCTTTTGACCCTAGACGTATAGTTAATAGTCCACCAAATCCATTGCTAAACTGTGAGGAGGCCACTGCATAAGCAGGGTTAGTTGTTAATCCAGGATAGGACACAGCTTTAACACTGTCTTGCGATTCAAAAAACTCTGCAACTTGTTTTGCATTTTCACATTGTTTCGCCACCCTCAAAGGAAGCGTTTCTAGCCCCATTTGAATTAAAAATGCGTTAAATGGGGACAAAACAGCCCCTTTATTGCTTCTCAGTTTTCGACATCGAGCAATGAAACCCATTTGTTTAAATTCTTCAGTAAATGATTTTAGCGGTTTACTCTTGTTGTTAAGCCAATCTGCTCCGCAATCTACAATAATACCAGCAAGGCTTCGACCGCCTCCGCCTAGCCACTTTGTTGCAGAATACCAAACAACATCAACACCAAACTCTTTAGCTTTAAATAAATATGGAGTGGATGCAGTACAATCGACAATGACAGGAATGTGATGAGCTTTAGCAAGAGTTGTTATCTCTTTTATATTTGGAACATCTAATTTTGGGTTACCAATAATTTCAAGGAATATACCCTTGGTATTCTCGTTGATTTTTTCTTTATATCCAGCGACATGATTTCCTTCGACAAAATCGACATGAATCCCTTGATTTTCTGCAAACTCTTTAAGCAAATAATAGGTTCCTCCAAAGATACTATTTGATGAGATTATATGATCACCTGGCTGCGTTAATGCATCCACAATGATAGTCATTGCCGCCATACCTGTTGACACAGCAACGGCACCCCGACCATCTTCAAGGTGATTTACATGATTTTCAAGGTGAGCAACAGACGGGTTTGCAATTCTTGAGTAAGAAAATCCAAACTGTCTTCCATTAAAAATATCTGACAAGTCTTGTGGATCGTCATGCGCAAATGATGATGTTTGATAAATAGGGCAAACGGTTTCACCATAAAGTGAATTAGAATCACTGTTTGAATGAACACATCGTGTTGCAAACTTATGGCTTGTCATCTTATTTGTCGCCGCCTCCCATAAAGTATAAGAACTCAACTTCATCCCCATCTTTGACAGACGTTGAAGAAAATTGATCGCGCTCAAGCATATCTCCATTTAACTCTACAGACACCATGTCTGGCATTTTGACATCTTTTAAAGCTAGTAAGTCGGTAATTGTAATTGACTCATTTTGAATATTTTCAGCTTCTCCATTAATTTTTATGTTCATTTTTTCCTCCTAAATCTCTTGATCAAATAATGATGTACTTAAATAACGTTCACCAAAATCGCATAAAATTGTAACAATTTTTTTTCCTTTATTTTCTGGCTTTGAAGCAAGGCTTGCAGCAGCAAATACATTTGCTCCAGCTGAAATGCCAAGCACAAGACCTTCATCTTTAGCCAGCTGGCGAGAGGTTTGCATCGCATTGTCATTAGATACCTGAATAATGTGATCAAAATCTCCGTCTTTTAAATTTCCAGGTACAAAGCCAGCTCCAATTCCTTGAATCATGTGAGGACCAGCTTGACCACCAGACAATACAGGTGAATCTTCTGGCTCCACAGCTACAAACTGAACAGTGTTACTTTTTGTTTTAATAAATCGACTTACACCTGCCATTGTTCCACCTGTTCCAATTCCAGCCACAAAAAAATCTAAATCTCCTGCAGTATCAGCCCAAATTTCTGGCCCTGTTGTACGAAAATGCACATCCGGATTAGCGTCATTATTAAATTGCTGAGGAATAAATGCTTTCTCGTATTGAGTGGCAAGTTCTTTTGCTTTTTCAATAGCGCCTGTCATGCCTAAATGAGCTGGCGTTAGTACAATTTCTGCACCAAATGCTTTGAGCAACTTTCGTCTTTCTAATGTCATTGATTCTGGCATGGTTAAGACAACTTTATATCCTTTCACAGATCCTACAAACGCCAAGGCAATTCCTGTATTTCCACTTGTTGGCTCTACAATGACAGTGCCTGGACTGAGTTGTCCTTTTTTTTCTGCAGCCTCTATCATTGCATGCCCAATTCGATCTTTTACAGATGAACTTGGATTTAAAAACTCACATTTCCCGTAAATTTCAGCACCAGTTTGATCTGACAGTTTGTTTAAACGAATCAATGGCGTATTTCCAATTAAATCTACAACACTATTTAAAATTCTTTTTTTATTTTCAGACATCTTTCACCTTTAAATGTTAAATGCAAGACATTGTTGAGCTTGTTGTTTTTGCTGAACCAATGTTGCTATAGACACATTAAAAATTGTTTCACACTTTTTTTCAACATCTTTCCAAAAAGACTTAAGCACATCTCCCCCACTATATCCTTCAGATAAAGAATTTTTACCCTCAAGTGCTTGAATAATCTGAGCAACAGTGATGTGCTGAACCGAGCGAGCCAGTTGGTACCCTCCAAGACTTCCTCGAGTACTTTTTAAAACACCTTGTTTTTTTAAATCAATTAAAATTTGTTCTAAATATTTTTTAGGAATAGATCGAGATGATGCCAATGCCTTAATTTGCATAGGCTTGTTCTCGTCAGCTAAAGCTAATTCTAGCACAACTGCTAGACCATACTTACTTTTAATTGATAACCCAACCATAAAAACCCTAATCTCTATCTTTTTAGTAGACTATAATACTTTTCTTTCTAGAAGTCAAGTTTTTCGTACTATTTACGGTGTACAGGCTGTAAAGTTTGGTTGATTACTAGCTTCAAGCCCAGAATTTTGGGTCACATTTACACAAGAGGTCACCTGCCCAACGCTCCAAGATGAAATATCTTGATTAAAGTTTGTGGCAATTTTAAACATAGAATCCATATTAGTCACACTGCTGACATCCCATGTAGAAATATCACCATTAAAAAGCGGAGCAATTTCAAACATATATTGCATATCAGTCACGCGACTAACATCCCAGCTCGTTAAATCTTGATTAAACATATAAGATTTAGAAAACATATACCCCATAGTTGTAACTTGAGAGACATCCCAACTGTTTAAATTTTGATCAAAATTTTCTGTATTTCTAAACATTTTATACATACTTGTTACACTTGATACGTTCCAAGAACTGATATTCTGATTAAAGAATGTTGCACCTTCAAACATACTTGTCATGTTTTCCACAGCAGATACATCCCAATTTGAAATATCACAATTAAATTCGCTTTTATTTTGAAATATAGCTGACATGTTAGTGACTTTTGATGTATTCCATGTATTGATATTGCCACAGGCTTGAACTGTATTAGCACTGTAAAAGCCCTGATTAAGTAAGGTAATTAGTTCTTGCTTGGTTTCAGGATCTGGCAAATCTGATACAGTGACAATAAGTTGCTGAGTAGTTTGATCGTTTCCATCAGACACAATAACGGTTACCTCATAATTGTTATTGGCATCTGAATCTTGTGGATTTTCATAATTAGAAGAACTAATAAATGTCAATTCTCCAGATGTTGCATCAATTTGGAACACACTTGAATCTGCACCACCCAAGGAAAAAGATAGGCTATCTCCTTCAATATCTGATGCTTGAATAGTCGTGATTGCTTGCTGATTTTCAGACACTGTTAAATCATTTAAAGACACAAATTCAGGAAAATCGTTGACAGCACTAACGTTTATTGTCACTCGTGCAACATCACTAGACAATAGTCCATCATTTAAAATATAGTCAAAAAAATCAACACCATTCCAATTCTGATTTGGTGTATACTGTACAATATTATTGGAATTCATTGTTAGGACTCCAAATTGGGGATCTGTCATGCTTGATACCGTAAGTGGATCGTCGTCTACATCATAGCCATTCAAATCGATCTGTAGAGGAACATCTTCTGCTGTTGATTCAATTTTATTGCTTGCTATAGGTTTGTCATTTGATCTTAAGACGTAAATGGTGACGAGTCCTTCTTGACTTACTAGATTTCCGTCCGAAGCGTTGTATGTAAAGACATCTGTTCCGTTCCAATTTGAAGCTGGTGTATATGTGATTGTATCGCCAATCTGGATAGACCCAATGTCCGGCTGAGAGATAATGGAATAGCTTATAGTATCAAAATCAACATCATAGCCATTTAACTGGAACGATACTTGAACATCTTCATTTGTTGTTACCACAATGTCTTCGACTACTGGTGCATCATTGATGGAAGCTATATTTATTGTTACTGTTGCAGTGTTACTTTGAAGATTTCCCAATACAATTGCATACTCAAACTGATCAGAACCAAAATAGTTTGCATCGGGCACATAGATAATAGATGATTCAGAAATATCTAATGTTCCAAAATTTGGTTCTTGAATGATATTGAACCCATATTCAAACGATGAGTCATCAATAGATAAATCGATAGTTTTGGAGCTATCTTCAGCTGTTGACACAATGACACTATTTGCAGTTGGCACATCTGACTGAGAATACATTTCTGCATCTGATTGACTTGAAGCACAGCCTGACAATAGCAATAATGGTAATGCATTAAATAAAAAAAAATATGTAAATTTAATGTTAATCTTCATAGATCATGTATCAATAAATTATATGTTTGAGGTAAATTATGATCATTATAACATAAATTAAGAAAATATATTTAAAATGAATATAATGTTTTTTGAAATTCTAGTTAACACTTAATTAAAATTCCATCGTGATCTTGAGTGAGGTGAATATTTTTTTTTATAAACATTTCATATTCCTCATCAAATACTTGTCTAATTTCATGTTTTTTAGAATGCGAATTTCCGATTGCATGTTCGACAGCTTTTTGATAGTCAAAAAAGAGGTATGCTTTTCTTGTAATCTCGTCATCTTTTTTAAAATTTTTAAATTTTTGTTCCAACTTGTTAAAAATTATTTTGATTACTCCTTCATAATAGAGTCTGTCTGAGGAACTTAATCTTCGGACTTTGGATGGATCTTTTAAATTGTAATAATTGGGTGATCTAGAAAAATATACCATGAAAAATATACCATGTTTGAATTATACTTTTGTAGTTGACACCTTAATAAGCATTATCAAAACTATACCTTATTTAGTTATAGTCTTGCAATTTTTTTATTTTAATTACGATAAATCAATAAATAGTGTAAAATTGGAGATATTCATCCCACTACATCAAACTTTAACTTTTAATCAAATGCCCTTATATTCTTTTGGTTGTTCAGGAGGTAGTATGGGATCTTCTTCCAATCTACAAGCACATACAGCAACTCATTTAAGATCAGCTACTGTGCAACAGCCCCAAACTTCTATTTCCCAGTCCACTGCAAATCCCATCTTAACCGATGTAAAAACTGGAATAATGTATAAACTAATTCGAATTGATGGAAATACACCTGTCTACAGAGAATACAGAGAAGTTAAACCAGAACAATATATTAAGGATAGGAAAGATACTTTTCAATTTACAGGAAGATATTCTATTGAAAACAGACCAATATATAGAAAACTAGCTCAAGACGAGTTAGAAGCACAACAAAGTAAAAACAGAAAACAAAATCCACAAACAAGTGCAGTAGCAAGTAAAAATGTAGTTGCAATGGGACCACAATTCTCATCAACACAACAAAAATCACAACCGACGCAAGTTTCACAAATAGTAGAAACAGATTCACATGTAGCATCTGGTCCACAAATTAATCCACCAGCAGATCCACAACACGCAGTACAAATACAACATGGAACAGAACCAGCAAACTCAGAACTTAGTAACCCTGCATCAAATGGTGATAAATCAGGCTATAATCCAGAAGCAGCATCAAATGGAGCAACAGAATGTGCAAAGAAAACCCTACCACACGTTGAGACAACAACAACTACAACAACAACAACAACAACAACACAAACTACACCCAATAAAAGAACAGTTGGAATGATGAATAGAGAAATTAAGACAATAAGTGATAAACTTGACACCCTATCTGACTATTTACCTAAAATTCAAAAGGGCACTTTAAATGATAAAGACATTGCATTTTTACAAACATGTCTATCCTCAAAGAAAAAAATATTTACTGAAATTGATGTACACAATAAAATTAATGACTTATTATTTAATTTTCAATTACTGTGCACAGACTGTAAGTTTGATTTGACATATCCAGGTGTTCAGCAACTTTTTCAACAAACAAAAATCCTCCAAAATAAACTAATACTTTCTTATTGCTAGCATCTTGATTTTATCATTTTTTATTTTTTTTATTTTTTTTGCAATTTTTTTTTTTTTTTTACGATAACTCATTAAATAATTAAAATTTAGGAGAAAAATTATGAATTCAGTATCTAGTTCTAAAGGAACATCCCCAGTAGAAGTCTCATCAAATCCAACAGCTTCAATATGTGTAGAAAGTTTATCTAATGCACAAATTGCAACAAGAGCAAAAAAAACAGAAAATAGTAATAAGATTTTTTTGTTCCCTCCTAGCTTAAATATAAATGATAAAGGCTATTCACTTGAAGAATTCAAAAATATGAAAAACCATGCTAATAAACCAAGCACCCTAGCATAGCAACTGCACCATAAAATGAACTAAACGCAAAAGAACGAGTAATAAATGTGCATCAATAAATTATAATTATTGAGGTAGTTAACTCTTTCAAACTGCCCCACATAAATGTTGGGAGTTATAGATTAAAATAACTTCATATA